>JBMNTV010000060.1:0-10997 GCA_050945915.1 Christensenellales bacterium | reverse complement strand
GGCGACGACGAGGGCATGGACGCGCCGCCTTACCGGGATTACGGATACCTGTGCAGCGAAAAGACCACCTCGTTCTTTGAAGAGATCAAGACCGCCGCCCTCGCCCTGGAAAACATCGGGGACACCATCGGCCTGATCGAGACCGACGCGGGCTACTTCATCCTTAAACTGGTGGACAAGATCAAGGAAGGCCCCCGGGAGATGACCGAGGAGCTGTACGACTTCATCGAAAGCGTCGTTTCCCTGCCGGACAAGCAGGATATTTATAATCAAACCGCCCAAAAAGCCCTGGAAGGCCGGGAAATCCTGCGCTATGTCGACCGCTTGAACTAAGCGTAAGCAAGCGGATCAATCTATGAGTACTTAAGGAGAAACCATCATGAAAAAAGGCTTCCGAGCTGTCGCTCTGCTGCTTTGCGCCGTTTTCGCGGCAGCTTTCTTCGCCGGTTGCAACCTGGTCGAGGCGGATGATACCCCAGACCTGAACCAGACCGTCGCCACTGTCAATGGGGTAACCATCACCCTTGGGGAATTCCAGAATCTGCACGATTACTACACCCAGCTTTACTATTTTTACGGGTATGATATCACCTCCGACGAGGAGAATTACAACGAGTTCAAAAAGAACCTGCTCACCAGCCTGGTGAACGAGTACGTGCTGCGCCAGAAGGCCGAGGAACTGGGCTTTACCGACCTTTCCGAAGAGGATCTCGCCGAAGTCAACGAGTCCTTCCTGGCCGACTATGCCGATTACATGGAAAGCTTCCGGGAACAGGCCGAGTCCGACAATCTGAACGACCCCTCCATCGATGTGGACGCCCGCATGGACGAGCTCGCCCGCGCCCAGCTGGAGGAAAACGGCCAGAGCTACGACGAAACCTATTACCAGTACGTCATGGACAGGGCGATCGCCAACCTCCGGCAGTCGATTTTTGATGCCGTCACCATCACAGACGACGAGGTCAAGGCCTATTACGACGAAGAGCTCAAGAACCAGAAGGAAGCCATCGCCGAGGATCCCACCGCATACGAGGGCTTTGCGAACGGCGATGCCGGCGTCCCTGCCCTTTTTGCCCCCGAAGGATACCGCTACGCCACCCACATCCTCGTCAAGTTCGAGGGGATGGACGAAACCATCGACAACAGGATCGGCGAGATCGAAGACCGTCAGGCTGAAATCGAAGACCGCCTGGAAGAGATCGAGTCCGAGATTTCTGCGCTGGATACCGCCGCTTCCGATTACCAGACAAAGCTTTCCGCCCTCAATACCGAGAAGGACCAGCTGACCGCCGAGAAGGATGCCCTCACCGCGGAGTATGACGGCCTGGTCGAACAGCGCAAAGCCGCCTGTTTGCAAAAGGCGACGGACATCATCGCCCAGCTTGACGCGGGCAAACTGTGGGACGAGCTGGCCAGCAGGTACAACGAGGACGACGGCACCAAGGAAGACGGCCCGTACTTCGAGACCGGTTACCTCGTCGGCCCGAAGACCACCGCCTATTACCAGAGCTTCACGGACGAAGCCATGACCCTCACCGAAATCGGCCAGTATTCCAGGGTTCCCGTGGAAACCGGATACGGCTATCACATCCTCATGCTCAAGTCCATCGTCACCCCCGGCGAAGTGCCCTACGAGACGGTGAAGGACGAGCTTTACGAACTGGTCCTGAACGAAAGGCAGCAGGAAAAGTGGCTCGCTACTCAGGAAGAATGGGTGGCCGCCGCCGACATCGTCAAGTATGAGGACCGGGTGGGAATCGCGAACTAGCAGCCAAGCGCGATCAATGGAATCACAAAAGATCCCCAAATTTGGGGATCTTTTTGCTGTTTGGAAAAGGTTCCCCCTGCGTTTTGAGCGCTTTCTCCCCCTCATTTGATCCGTCAGCCAGACTCCCTTGGACAAAGCAACGGCCGGGCCGGGCATGCACCTGCGAAAAAAAAGATCCCCAGCGGGGATCTTTTTCGTTCGGGGGCAGCGAAACGGTCACACCCCATGAAGGTATTCGAACTGCTCCTGGGTCAGGGAATCGATGCCCATGCCCATGGACGCGAGGGCAAGGCGGGCGACGCGCTCGTCCGTCTCCTTCGGGACTTTGTAGACATCCGGCGCGAGGTTCTTCCCCTCCTTCGCGAGATACAGGGCGGATAACGCCTGCAGGGCAAAGCTCATGTCCATGATTTCCGCCGGGTGCCCGTCCCCGGAGGCGAGATTGACCAGCCTCCCCTGTGCCAGCAGGCAGATCGTCCTGCCGTTTTGAAGCGTGAATCCTTCGATATTCTCCCGAAGCGTTACGCAGCTTTTTGCGCAGGCCCGCAGGCCGGCGACGTCCACCTCCACGTCGAAATGGCCGGCGTTGCAAAGAATCGCGCCGTCTTTCATGGCGGGGAAATGGCGCTTTCCGATCACGTCCTTGCAGCCGGTCACCGTGATGAAGATGTCCCCTTCCTTTGCCGCTTCATCCATGGGCATCACCGTATAGCCCAGCATCGCCGCCTCCAGCGCCTTGACGGGGTCCACCTCCGTCACGATCACCCTGGCGCCGAAGGCCTGGGCCTTTTCCGCAACGCCCCGGCCGCAGTGGCCAAATCCGGCGACGACGACGGTCTTGCCCGCGATGAGCAGGTTCGTCGTCCTGGTGATGCCGTCCCACACGGACTGGCCGGTGCCGAAGCGGTTGTCAAACAGGTGCTTGGTGTCCGCGTCGTTGACGGCGATCATCGGGAATCGCAGCTTGCCCGCCTTTGCCCGGGCCGTCATGCGCAACACGCCGGTGGTGGTCTCCTCGCAGCCGCCAATCACGTTTTCGGCACAGTCCGAAAGCTCCCCGTGCAGCAGGCTCAAAAGGTCGCCGCCGTCGTCGATGATGATGTGCGGCCGGCAGGCAAGGGCGGCCTTCAGGTGGGCTTCGTACTCCTCCTGCATCGCGCCGTACCAGGCGTAGACATTGACGCCGGACTCCGCCAGCGCGGCACAGACGTCATCCTTGGTGGAAAGGGGGTTGGAACCCGTCGCGTGGACCTCTGCCCCGCCCGCGGCGAGCAGTTGGCACAGCCGGGCGGTCTTGGCCTCAAGATGCACGCTGACGGCAATCCGCACGCCCGCAAAGGGCGTGTTTTCCACAAATTCTTCCTCAAGAATGGAAAGGAGCGGCATGTGCGCCCGCACCCATTCGATCTTCTGCTTTCCCGCGGGCGCGAGCTCCGCGTTCCTGATCATGCTCATAACTTGGCCTCCGTGTTTTGATTCACGTCCATTGTATCAGACGAACCGGCAGCGGACAATCGAATCCGAAGCCTGCAGCAAAAAGGGCGAAAAGCGCCGCTTGTGCCGCGAAAAAATCCCTTTGACGAATGAAAAACTTCTCCGCCCGGGCCATATTCTGGGCCGTACAGTTTTTGTCTTATTTCTACGAAGATGGGCAGATTGGTAACGAATTAACCGGTGCGAAAGAAAATCTCCTTTCATTGTGATTTACTTGCTTATTTAGTCACAATTCGACAAATTATTTATTTCCAGTTTCGGAAAATATGACCATTCTGTGACCAGACAAGCCTAGACTCAAACCGTTCCAAAGCAGAAATACATACTCCAAGGAACATCATAAAAAACACAGGAGGAATCAACATGTCCAAGAAGAACTTTTTTGTGCAATTTGCGATTTTTTTCGACTCAAATCTGGAAATATGACCATTTTGTGACCCTATACATCTACAATCGAATCATTCCAAAACAAGAATACATAACCCCTATTACAAAACAAAAGAATCGCAGGAGGCACAACATGTCCAAAAAGATCATTGCAGTCGCAGCGGCCATCATCCTCGCCGCCATCGGCATCGTAGGCGGAACTTTGGCGTGGTTTACGGATGAAAAAGAGGTAACCAATGTGCTGACCACGGGGAACATTGAAATCAGCCTTTCGGAAACGATAACTGAGTTTCCTGTCATCATGCCTGGTGCCCTCGTTGAAAAAGACCCGACCATCACCAACATCAGTGGCAACGATCAACAAGCTTACATCCGCGCCAGTTTTCAATTGTTCGATGACAACGATGAGGCCCTCGATGATGCAAATATCATCAAGGCTATAAACGACGCAATACTCAATCCCCTTGATGAGAACGGAGATCCGGCGGGCTCCTCCAACTGGATTAAGGACACTGGGACTGGCTGGTATTACTACACAGGAGAACTCGATGTTGGTGCGGAGAATGCCATAACGTTCTTTGAGCGTATCAAGTTTGATGGTGAAACCTTCGATAACAAATATAAGGACTTGACCTTCAAGGTGAAGATCTTCGTCCAGGCAACCCAGGTTGCAAACCAGAGTGTACCCGCGTATACTCCTGCAGAATTCAAGAAGCTTGGTTGGCCCAAAGATTAATCTTGGCAACATCCATAATGTAAAAGGACTCCCTCGGGAGCCCTTTTTTATTGCGTTTTTTTGAACCCTACGGATTCCCTTCCACTTTCCGCTCTCCACAACCCTTTTTCTCAAAGGTTCTCGTTCTTCAGGGCGTCGGCGGTGTTTTCGCCCTTTAATTTGCGGGTGGAATAGACCATCGTGGAAAACACCACGGCGAACACGCTGCCCACGGCAATCGCCACGCTGTGCCAGGGCAGGAAGAATCCGGTGGCGTACCCTTCGGAAACGCTCCGATAGATCAGCCAGGTGACCGCCACCGCCACAGGCAGGCCGTACATCAGCCCCTTCATGCCATACATCAGGCATTCGTAATGCATCATGCGGGAAAACTCCCGATTCGTCATCCCCACGGAGCGCAGCATGGCGAATTCCCGGCGCCTGAGGCCGATGTTGGTAGAAATCGTGTTGAACACGTTGGCGGCTGCGATCAGCGAGATCAGCACGATGAATCCGTAAGAAAACACGTTGATCACCGTGACCATCGCCCGGTTGGTGTCCGAAAATTCGGCAAAATCGATCAGCAGTTCCCCAGAAAGGGAAAGGGCCGCCAGCTCCTTTCGCATGTCCTCCGCCGCTTTTGCGTGATCCTCCGCCTTGAAGAAGAACATCGTGCCCAGTTCCTCCTTCTCCCGCTCCAAAGCGGAATCAGGGTAAACGATCATGAACGCCGCGTCCCCGCCCGTTCCGAAGGGTCCGCTTTCAGCTTCGGCCAGGATGGGGTATTGTGCCCCATCCTCCGCCACCAGGCTTCCGCTTGCGCTTTTTAGCACTCTTAACAAGTGGAACCGCTCCTCCTCGGGATCGAAGAACCTCACGGAGTTGACGACAATGCCGCCTTCGGTCTTTGCATCCACCCCGCTTTTTGCCGCAAGCAGGGCGTAGGACGCAGGATCCGCATAGATCACCCGGACCCCCACATCGAAGGATTCCGCCGCGTCCCCCGTTTCTGCGTACTTTTGCGCGTACTTCCTGTATTCCTCTTCCAGCCTCTCGGCGGGAATGCGAAGGATGGCGTCCTTAGAAGCGAAATAGCTGGATTGCGCCACGCCGGAAACAGCGGAAAGCCTGCTGAGCAGCTCGTCTTTGGAAACTCCTTCGTCCTGGGTCAGGGAATACCGCAGGTCAAAGTCCCGCACGTCCACCAGATCCTCCGCGCTGCCCCGAAGGTACGCGCTAAAGCTGGAAGCGGAAATGAACAGCATGATGCTCAAAAACAGCGAGAAGACCGTCGCCCTGTACTTGCGCCTGCTGCGCTTGAGGTTCTTCCGGGCGATCATGCCGGGGAAGCCGAAGAGCCGATACGCCAGTCTGGAGGTTTTGACCTCACGCCCTTTGATGTTGATATCCGCGGTCTGGCGGATGGCGTCGATGGCGGGCATGCCCGTCGCCCTCCTCGCCGGGATCCAGGCGGAAACCAGAACGGTAACCAGCCCCAAAGCAGCGGCGACGGCCAGCGCAGCAAAGGAGGGCGCAAGGTGCAGCGTCGCCCCCGATCCCGTCCCCATAATCGCCGCAAAGGAGGGCCCAAGGAGCCGAAGCGTCACGCCGATGCCCAGCATCCCCGCCCCCAGGCCCAGGGGAATGCCGATCAAAGAAAGGGCCGCCGCTTCGAACATCACGCTGGCGCGCAGCTGTTTTTTCGTCGCGCCGATGGAGGCGAGCAGCCCAAACTGGCGGGTGCGCTCGCTAACGGAGATGGAAAAGGCGTTTCCGATCAGCGAGATGGACGCGACGAAGATAATCCCCGCGAACACCGCCGCCAGGGAATGGAGCACGCGGTTGAACGCGTTTTCCCCGGAAGCGCCGTACATCCGCAACAGGTCGGTATTCGTTCCGGCAATCTCCCCCGCAAGTTCGATTATGCAAAACGATTCGGCGTCCTGGACGTTTTTCAGCTTCAGATACACGTCAAAATCATCTGCCCCGCCGCTGGCCGCAACGGTGAGGGCGGTGTAGCCCGGGGCGGAAAAATCTTCAAAAGACGGCCGGGCATAGGTGCCCACCACCGTAAAGGTGCGGCTTTCCCTCGCCGACCATGCCTCCGCGACGCCGAGTTCGCCGTCCTGGAATCCGGTTTGCTGGGTCAGCCTTTCCCCCAGGAGCGTTCGTTCCCCCAGTTCAAGGGTCAGTTCGTCCCCCAGGGCATAGCGGATGCCCCCGTTGGTGGCCAGATGGTCGGGAAGGAGGATCTCGGCGCCATTTTTCGGCATGCGCCCGGAGGTCAGCTTCACCGGCATGCCGGTTTCAAACCCTTGCTCCATCCCCGCCACGAAGAGATAGGGTTTATACTCGTTGGCGGTCTCTTCCAGCCTGGCGTACCCCAGGTTCTGCAGCGCGTACGAAGCGGCGACCCGTTCGTCCTTCTTGAGGGAATCCCCCTTTTCCCGGCTGAGGGAGAACCCGGCGACGTGCCAGTCGCCCTCCATTTCCAGTATCATATCCACCATGAAGGCGTGCATGCTGGACACCAGCGTCGTCACCGCTGTGAACATGGAAACGGAAAGAATAATCCCCACGATGGTGACGATGGTGCGCACCCTGTTCTTTTTCAGGTTGCGCAGGGTGTAACGGCACAGGATGTTCATGGGCGGATCACCTCGTCCCGGGCGATGCGCCCGTCTTCCAGGGCGATGATCCTGTCCGCCTGCAGGGCGATGTTCTCGTCGTGGGTGATGACGATCAGCGTCTGCCCAAATCGCTTGTTGGACAGTTTCAAAAGCTCCACGATCTCCTGGCTGTTTTTCGAGTCCAGATTGCCCGTGGGCTCGTCCGCCAGCACCACCGCCGGAGAATTCATCAGCGCCCTGCCGATGGAAACCCGCTGCTGCTGGCCGCCGGAAAGCTGGTTGGGAAGGTGCTTTTCCCTGCCCTTCAAGCCCAGGGTGGTGAGCAGGTCGTTGACGCGCTGTTCGTTGACTTTTCTGCCGTCCATCAACACCGGCATGGTGATGTTTTCCACCACGTTCATGACGGGAATCAAATTGTAGAACTGATAGATCAGCCCCACCTCCCGTCTTCGAAAGATGGCCAACTGCTCGTCGTTCTGGGCGTAAACGTCCCGTCCTTCCACCAGTACGCGGCCGGAGGTGGGTTTGTCCACGCCCCCCAGCATGTGCAATAATGTGGATTTCCCCGAGCCGGAGGGGCCGACGATGGCGAGGAACTCGCCCTTTTTCACCGAAAAGGACACGTCATTCAAGGCGATAACCGCGTTTTCCCCCGAGCCGTAGACCTTCGTCAGGTTCTCGGTCCTGAGTATTTCCATGTGATACTACCTCCAACGATTGCGTTGCCATTCATGATACCCCTTCGGCCTTACGCTTCGGTGACCGGCGGATGACAAAACCGTCATATTCGCCAAAAAACAATCCGCCGCAACACAGGCGGCGGAATAAAGACGCAACATCGCCCGGTGAAATCCCATCAGCCGGTCTTGTAAAACCGCATGGTGAACCGGGCTCCGCCTTCCCGGTTGTTTTCCACTTTGATGGTGCCGTTCTGGGCGGAGACGATGCTGCGGGACAGGGAAAGCCCGATGCCTACGCTGCCTTCCGCCGCGCCGCTGCCGCGATAAAACCGCTCAAACAGCCGCGGAAGTTCCTCCTTGGGGATGCCGGGGCCGCTGTCTTTGACTATGAATTCGGAGAAGATGGCGTTTTCCCGCCATTGTACGGAAATGCTCCCGCCCGCGGGCGTGTGCTCCATGCAATTTTTCAAAACATTGCCCAACGCCTCGGCGGTCCAGGCGGCGTCGCCGACAAACGCCGCTTCATCGTTCCCCTCAAGGTGCAGGGTTTGCCCTTTCATGTCCATGGGAACAGCGACGGCGGCCGCGGCCTTTTTTGCCACGGCGGAAAGGAGCACCTTTTCCCTTTTGAACGCCACTCTGCCCGCGTCCAGCCTGGCGAGCTTCAACAAGGACTCCACCAGCCACTCCATCCGCTCCGCCTGGCGTTCCAGGGCACGCAGATGTTCCCTTCGGCCTTCCTCCAGGTCCTCCCCCTTCAACAGGGAGATCAGCAGGTTCATGCTGGTCAAAGGCGTCCTGAGCTGGTGGGAAATGTCCGCCAGGGAATCCGCCAAAGCGTCCTTTTCCGCCCCCGCGCTTTCCGCCTGGCCCAGAAGCCTTGTGGTGAGTTTCGCGATGCCGTCCGTCAGGGCGGAAAGCTCCCCTTCCCGATAGGACGAAAGGTCGATGCTCCCCCCGCCGTGCAACAGGGAATCAAGGTCCGCGCAAAGGCGGGCGATCCGCCTGTACCTCGACCATTCCGCCCAAATATGCAGCGTCAGCGCCAGCGCCCACAAAGTGACGGCAATCACCCCCGCCGCCGGATTCAAGGAAAAGCCAATCGCCGCAAAAGCGATGCCCACAATGGCACCGATCGCGGCATCCCTTTTGATTTCCGGATTGCGGAAAAAGCCCATGCTAACCCTCCGCCCGGTAACCCATGCCCCGCACGGTCACGATCAGCTTCGGCAGGGTTGGGTCGTCCTCGATCTTTTCCCGCAGGCGCTTGATATACACCGTCAGCGTATTGTCGTTCACGAAATCGCCTCCGGCATCCCAGATTTCCTCCATCAGCCGGGAGCGGGTGAGGACCTGCCCCTTGTTGTTCATGAAGGCCAAGAGCAGCCGATATTCCAATGCGGAGAGGTACAGTTCCTTCCCCGCCTTTTTCGCCATGCCCCGCACCGGGTCCAGCGTCACATCCCCCAAAGACAGAGTCTGACTGCCGCCGCTTCTGCGCAACACGCTGCGGATGCGGGAAAGCAGCTCCCGCGGGCGGAAGGGCTTTGAAACGTAATCGTCCGCCCCCATGTCCAGCCCGGCGACGACGCTGTACTCATCCCCCGAAGCGGTGACGAAAATCACCGGGATCCCCCGCTCCTTGATGGGCGGGCAAAGGGAGTAGCCGCTGCCGTCCGGCAGGGAAACGTCGAGTAACGCGAGATCGAACTCCTCTGTTTCCAGCTTCTTCAGGGCTTCTTGTTTCGTCCGGGCGGAGGAAACCAAAAACCGCTCCGCCTTCAGGTACTCCGTCAGCCCGGCGACGATCCCTTCGTCGTCCTCCACCAACAGTATGCGCTCCATGCCATCCTCCGAATCCTTCGATGCCTGTCCATCTCACATCCCCGGCGGGGCCTGCTGTTCAAACCTGAATATCCTTTGGCGAGATGCCATAGAGTTCGCTGAGCATCGCCGCGTAACCCTCAATGCAGGAAAGCATCCCGTCCACGTTGACCCGCTCTTTGGGCTGGTGCGCCCAGCGCTCCTCCGCCATGGAATAGCCGATGGTGGGAATGCCATGCGCACCTTTTGTGATGCTGCCGTCCGTGCCGAATTTCCAGTATTTTTCCTGCGGGTTCTGGTCGATCTGACGCAGCGCCTTGAAGGACGCCTCCACAAAGGGATGGTCCCGCTGGGTGATCCAGGCGGGGTGCTTGCGCTCCATCTCCTTGGTATAGCCCGTGTAGCAGGTGCGCAGGGTGGTCCTTGGGTAAACCCTGGCGGAAAACTCCGGATCCCGCGTCTTCTGCCTTTGAATGAAGGCCTCGATTTGTTCGACGCAGTCCGCCGTCGTCTTGGGCGGCACATAGCGCCGGTCCACATAGATCCTGCAAAGGTCGGGGATCACCGAAAGCCCGCCGGGGCGGACTTCCATGTCCGTCACCGTCATCGAGCTTTCGCCGAGCAGGGGATGAATGTCCGGCGGGTCGCCAAATGCGTCAAACACGGCGTTGAGCACCGGGATCGCCTTTTCCACTGCGGAAATCCCCTCCTTGGGCTGGCTGGAATGGGCGGTTTTGCCGAACACGTCCACCACCAGCTCCACCTTGCCCCGGTGCCCCAGGGCGAGATCTCCGGAAGTGGGTTCCGAAAGGTAGACCAGGTCGCAGGAAAGGTTCAGCTCCTTCATGGTGACGTCAAACAGGTACTCCGTCCCCATGCTTTCGGCGGGCTCCTCCATGGTGACCAGGGCAAACAGCAAATCCCCGGAAAGCAGAACGCCCTTCTTCGCCGCAAGGGCAAACTGGCGGAAGGCAAAAAACTGGGCGCAAAGCCCGCCCTTCAGGTCCGCAAGACCCCGGCCGATCAGCTCGCCGTCCACCAGCGTCGCTTCAAAGGGGGAATAGGGCTCCCAGTTTTTCAGCTCTCCTTCGGGCACGATGTCCAGATGCCCGTTGAGCATGACGTTCGGCCCGCCGCCCCTTCCCCGCAGGACAGCCAGCACATTTCCCGCGCCGTCCCGGAAGGCTTCGACGCCCAGTTTGTCAAACTCCTTCAAAAAGAAATCCGCCAGGGGCTTCTCCTCCCCCGGTAACGAGCGAAAGGAAGTCACTTTCTTTGCAAATTCGACGTACTCGTCCCGCATCGCGGCATAAAAAGCATCCATGTTGTCCCCCTTTTGTCAGGTCAGGTCGATTGAATCCGCCAGTTTTTGTCCAGAACCGCCCCCGCAAAGGCGGACGAGCTATCCAGCTATTGAGGAAGGTTCCCCGCCGGCAAACCGGCCAAAGGAGCGCCCGGTCAAAATGGCAGGGAGATACACGCGGCGCAACTTGCGCCCC
>JBMNTV010000059.1:0-12053 GCA_050945915.1 Christensenellales bacterium | reverse complement strand
TTTTTTTGCCGTTTGCGGCAAAACCCGTTGCGGAAGCGATCACCTCCGGCAGGGGCACCAGCCTTTCGAAGGGTTTGGCGTTTGGCTTGACGAAGCCTTTGGGCCTATCCGCCAGCTCGTACAGGCGGTGGGAAACGCCGATGGTGACTTTTTTCCCGCAGACCGGGCAAAGGCCGTCATGCGCTTCGGTTTCCTCGGGCGTCAGCCTGATTTTACAGTTTCTGTGGCCGTCCAGGTGATACTTGCCCTCTTCCGGGAAGAATTCCAGCGTCTTTGCGAACCCGCGGCCGGTCTTCAGGACGGTGGCGATTTCGGAATACGAAAGCCCCGTGTCAAACACGTTTGCCTCCCTGCCCAGCTTGGCGGGGGAGTGGGCGTCCGAATTGGAAATCAGGGTGAAGCGGTCCAGGGCGGAAACGCACCAATTCATTGCGGGGTCTGAGGAAAGACCGGTTTCCAGGGCGTGGATCTCCCCTGAAAGATCGCCGAAGCACTCCTCCATGGTGGCAAACCCCGGAAAAGCGCCCAAAACGGAAAAATGCGGCGTCCAGACATGGGCGGGGACAAACAGAGCCCTCGGGCAGGCATCCAGCGTGATCTCCAGCAAATCCCGGCTGTCCAGCCCCAGGATGGGCCTGCCGTCTGAACGGATATTGCCGATGGCGCCCAGCCGCTTTGCCAGCTTTTCGGCATCCACCAGGCTGGGCAGGAAGATGAGGTTGTGGACCTTTCTCGTCCTGCCGTTCTTTTTATAGATCGAGCTGATCTCGCCGGAAACGACGAACCGCGGGGCCGCCACCTCGTTTGCGGTACCTGAGGGGAGACGATGTTCCTCCTTCAGGGTATACAGCCCTTCCTCCGCCGGGATCAGGGTCTCATAAAGCTCATCCCGCCAGGCAGGGTGGGTAAAGTCCCCCGTCCCCACCAAAGTAATTCCCTTTTTTCTTGCCCACAGGTCCAGATGGGGCGGGTCGCAGTCCTTGCTGGTGGCCATCGAGTATTTGGAATGAATATGCAGATCCGCTATGAACATGGGCTCACAGGATCAACATCGCGTCGCCGAAGGAAAAGAACCTGTACCTTTCTCGGACCGCATGTTCGTATACCGCAAGGATTTCCTCCCTGCCGCAAAGGGCGGAAACCAGCATCAACAGCGTGGATTCCGGCAGGTGGAAGTTGGTGATCAGGGCGTCCACGGCTTTGAACCGGTACCCCGGAGTGATGAAGATATCCGTCCATCCCCTGCCCGGGTGGATGAACCCCGATTCGTCCGCCACGGTTTCCAGCGTGCGGCAGCTGGTGGTCCCCACGCAGACAATCCGCCCCCCCGCTGCGCGGCAGGCGTTGATGACCTTTGCGTTTTCCTCGCTGACCTCGTAATACTCCGCGTGCATGTGGTGCTGCGAAATATCCTCCGCCTTTACGGGGCGGAAGGTGCCCAGTCCTACATGCAGCAGGATTTCCACGATCTTCACGCCCTTTTCTTCGGCTTGATGCAAGAGTTCCGGCGTAAAGTGCAGTCCGGCGGTGGGCGCGGCGGCGGACCCTTCCTCCTTGGAATAGACGGTCTGGTACCGCTCGGGATCTTTGAGTTCCTCGGTGATGTAAGGCGGCAGGGGAATGCGGCCGACGCGATCCAGGACCTCTTCCCAGATGCCGTCAAACACAAACCGCACGATGCGGCCGCCGTCCTCTGTGCTTTCTTCCACCACGGCGGTCAGCTCCCCGTCCCCAAATGAAAAGCGCGCCCCGGTCTTTGCCCTTCGTCCGGGTTTGACCAGCGTTTCCCAGCGGGTTTCATCCAGCCTTCTTAACAGCAGGAACTCCATGACCCCGCCCTTTTCGCCGTCCTTTGCGATGCGGGAGCCGATCAGCCGCGCCGGAATCACCCGGGTGCGGTTGACCACCAGACAGTCCCCCTCCTTCAGATAATCGAGAACTTCCGGAAAGATTCCATCTTTTATGCGCTTTTTCGCGCGGTCGTAGATCAAAAGCCGCGAACCATCCCTGCGCTCTGCAGGGTGTTGGGCGATCAGTTCGGGCGGCAAATCATAATAAAAATCCCTCGTTTTCAAAACTTACCTCAAAACATGGTGATGGGCGGGTGCAAACCCGCCCTTTTTCGCTTACAATCAATCCAGGAAGTCTTTGAGCTTCTTGCTCCTGCTGGGGTGGCGGAGCTTCCTTAACGCTTTTGCCTCGATCTGGCGAATGCGCTCCCTGGTGACGTTGAACTCGCGACCCACTTCCTCCAGGGTTCTCGCCTTTCCGTCGTCCAGCCCGAAGCGCAGGCGCAGCACCTTTTCCTCCCGGGGGGTCAGGGTGTCCAGAACTTCGATCAACTGCTCCTTCAAAAGAGCGAAGGCAGCGGCTTCCGCAGGGGCGGGAGCGTCGTCGTCCGGGATGAAGTCGCCAAGGTGGCTGTCCTCCTCCTCGCCGATGGGGGTCTCGAGGGAGACCGGCTCCTGAGCGATCTTGAGGATTTCGCGGACTTTTTCCTCGGTGATTCCCATGGCCTTTGCGATCTCGTCCGGCTGGGGTTCGCGACCGTACTCCTGGAGGAGCTGGCGGTGCACCCGGATCAGCCTGTTGATGGTTTCCACCATGTGCACGGGGATGCGGATCGTTCTCGCCTGGTCGGCTATTGCCCGGGTAATCGCCTGGCGGATCCACCAGGTGGCGTAGGTGGAAAACTTGTAGCCCCTGCTGTAATCGAATTTATCCACGGCTTTGATCAGCCCGAGGTTGCCTTCTTGAATCAGATCGAGGAAGAGCATCCCCCGGCCCACATAGCGCTTGGCGATGCTGACCACCAGGCGGAGGTTGGCCTCGGCCAGCTCCCGCTTTGCGTTTTCGTCACCGTTCGCCATGCGCTTGGCAATCTCGACTTCCTCCTCCGCAGTCAGAAGCGGCACCTTGCCGATCTCCTTCAGATACATGCGCACCGGGTCGTCGATGTTAATGCCCTCCGGAACGGAGAGATCCTCCTGTTCCTCGGCGGCCTCATCCTCCACAGAGGCGGCGATGGCAATCAGATTGTCCGCGATTTCGCCGTCTCGAACGACTTCGATGTTAAGGGATTCCAGAGTGGAATACAGTTCCTCGATCTGCTCCGCGTCGAGCTCCAGCCCGTCCACGGCTTTCGCCAGTTCCTTTTCCGTGATGTGGCCCTTCTCCCGCGCGCTGGCCACAAGGTCGGCGAAGCGCTTTTTGAATTTTTCCATCAGCTGAGCATCCGCGCCATCGCCTTTGGCTTCCACACCTTTGACCACCTTTTGGATGAGGCTTTCGTCCAAGTCCTCCCCTTCCAGTTCGGCCTGCTGGTCGCCGCCCTTTGCAGGGAGCGCTTCGTTCGCAGCCTCGGCTGCGGCAGCTTTGCCCGCGGTTGCCTTCTTCCCTTCAGGGGCGCGTTTCACCTTGCCGCCTTCAAGGTCCGAAGAAAGCGGTTCCGGACTCTTTTCGGGCAGCATATCCTTATCTGCGGCCAAGTTTTTTGCCTTACTTTCGTCAGCCTTCATATCCACGGCCTTCTGCTTCGTCGTTTTTTCCACGTAACTCTCCTATTCGCTGGAGCAACTCTGCTCTCTGTTCTTTTGTTGTCGAAGGATCTTCAGCCTGTTTGAGCAGCTGTTCGATCTTTGCTTCCCTGTCCATCCTCATCAATTCAGAAACGCAATCCGAAAAGCAGATTTCAAAGTCTGTGCAGGGCGGCATGGACATGCACTCCGCATAACAGGAGGAGGCAGCCTGGTCCATGCGATTGACAAACACCGAAAGCGCGTCGGGGTCGTTCCTGGGCAGGTCCTTCAGCGCGCCAAGCAATGCCCGGGCGCCCTCTCCCCTGATCAGCTCTGCTTTTTCCTGGACGCGGGGAATGTACGCCGCATCGTCAATGGCGAGGCGCAGAAGCAGACATTCTGCGTTTCTTCTCCTATTTTCCCCGCCCGGGGGCATTGCAACGGCATTTTTTCTAGTATTCCGATAATTGGTAACGGTATTCTTTTGCATTTGCCGTATTCCCGCCATCTGGGCTTCCTTCGTCAGCGCCTCGCGGGAAAATCCGGTCATTCCGGAAAGCTCCGCAAGATACCGTTCCTGCTCGATGGGGGAAAACTGGACGATCAACCTGCTTGCTGCCCGGGCAAAGGCCGTCCTTCCGTCGTCGGTGTTCAGATCATACTTGCTTTTCAGGTAGATCAGGCGAAACGAGTTCCCGGAAACCGCAGTTTCGCACAGGGCGCGAAAGGCCTCGATCCCTTTGGAACGCAGGAAATCATCCGGATCCATCCCAGCGGGCAAGAGGATCACGCGGGCGTTCAAACCTGCGGCTTCGAGGGTGTTCAATGCCTCCACGGTGGCCTTCTGGCCGGCGAAATCGCCGTCATACGCCAACAAAACTTCCGAAACTGTGTTTTTTAACAGTCGCGCCTGCTCGCGGGTCAGCGCTGTTCCCAGGGAAGCGACGGCATTCGTCACCCCATGCCCGAACAGGCTGATCACATCCATATACCCTTCCACGAGGATGATCTTGCCGGGATTTTTGCCCTTGAGCCTGTTGAAGCCGAAAAGGTTCCTGCGCTTGTTGAAGATTGGCGTTTCGGGCGAATTCAGGTATTTGGGCTGCTCTGCGCCCAAAGCGCGGGCGCCGAAGCCGATCAGTCGGTTATACGTTCCGATGATCGGGAAGACCAACCTTCCCCTGAACCAGTCGAAATACTTGGATTCGTCCTTTTTGGAGCGGGAACAAAGTCCCGCTTCCACCAACAGTTCCGGCGAATAGCCCTTCGCGGTCAAATGCCTGAAAAGTTCGCCTTCCCACCCTGCGGGCGCCCAACCCAGGCCGAAGGCCGCCGCGGTTTCGGCAGCAACACCCCGTCTGGCAAGGTATTCGCAGGCCTCTCTTCCCATGGGCTGTTTGAGGCAGTGGTGATAGAAAAGCCCCGCCTCCCTGTACGCCGAATACATTCGTTCTTTCTTTTCGCGGTTTTTCGATAGGCCTCGGTCATCCGCCTGTTCGGGCAGTTCCATCCCCGCCCGTTCGGCGAGCTGACGGACGGCGTCCACAAAGGAGACCTTCTCCATGTCCATGACGAAACTGATCAGGGAACCGCCCTTTTTGCAACCGAAGCAGTAAAACATCTGCTTGTCCGGCGAGACGGAGAAGGAAGGGGTTTTTTCGTGGTGGAAGGGGCAGCAGCCCCAAAGCCTTCCTCCCCGCGGTTTAAGCTGAACGTACTCGGAGGCGATGGCGGCGAAGTCGCTCTTTTCAAGCAGCTCCTCCAGCCATGCGTCCGGAAAATACGCCATATGAAACATCCTTTCGTGACAGCCATGCATTTTCGCAATGAAAATGCGCTATACTATTCGCCGCCTGTGTGGCTGTTCCTTCTTTTTTGTGTGCGGCGGCGTCAATTCCCCCAGGATTTGGGGACGAAAAGGTCCTGATACGTCCTTACAGCGAACCTGTCCGTCATGCAGGCGATGTAATCCGCGGCGACGATTTCGCGGCCTTCCTGCTCCAGGTTCCGCACGAACTCCCAGGGCAGGTCCTCCACATGGTCGAGGAAATACTCGTAGAGCTTTTCAATCAGGCCCTTGGCTTTGCCCTCCTCAGCCTTGGCGGTGGAGTCGGTATACACCCGCTCGAACATAAAGGCGCGCAATTTCGCCATGTTCTCCTCAAAAGCTGGGGACATGCGCACATAATCCTTGCCGGCGCTTTCTCTGACGATGTCCAGAATCATGTTGTTGATGCGTTTGCCATGGGAATCGCCCAGCACCCAAAGGCAATCCTTGGGCAGGTCGCCAGGGGATAAAACGCCTGCGCGGATGGCGTCGTCGATATCGTGGTTGATGTAGGCGATCCTGTCCGCATAGCTGACCACCCTGCCTTCCAGGGTGCCCGGCTTCCCGTCCTTGGTGTGGTTCAGGATGCCGTCTCGCACCTCTTTGGTGAGGTTCAGCCCTTCGCCGCCGTTTTCCAGCTTTTCCACCACGCGAACGCTCTGCACATTATGCCGAAAGCCGTTGGGCAATACCCTGTCCAGCACGGACTCGCCGATATGGCCAAAAGGCGTGTGTCCAAGGTCGTGCCCCAGGGCGATCGCCTCCGTCAGGTCCTCGTTCAGGCGCAGTGCCCGGGAAATAGTGCGGGCGATCTGGGCGACCTCCAGGGTGTGGGTCAGCCTGGTGCGGTAATGATCGCCTTCCGGGGATAGGAACACCTGGGTCTTGTACTTCAGCCTTCTGAAGGATTTGCAGTGGATGATCCGATCCCTGTCCCGCTGAAAATCCGTCCGCAGGACGCAGGGCTCCAAGGGCCTGTCCCTTCCCAAAGAATCCGCGCTTTTTGCAGCGTACGGAGAAAGCATCCGCCGCTCCAAGTCTTCCATCTGCTGCCTGGTGTTCATGAAAGCACGCCTTTCTTCATCAAACGGGGCTTGAGGGAGTCATGATGCCGAAAAAAACGGCCCCCTGGTTGCCAATCCTGCTCGCCTATTGCAATCTACCCTTCTATGTATCTATCTAATACGCTAAAAAACCCGTAAATCCTTCTTTTTTGCGCAAACTTGCGTTCGCAATTTGCACGGAAACCCAAAGCCCATCGCAAGAAAACCGGCGTTTCATCGCCGGTTCGCTGCATCTTTTACACATTGTTCATTTTATTTTTGCCAGGGAGCCACTCTGTCATTCTCGATGAGCTGCTCATAGCCCTGGCGCCGCACGATCAGCGCGTGTTTGCCCTCGTTGACCAGCACCATCGCCGGGATGGGCACCCGGTTGTAGTTTGATGCCATGGAATAATTATACGCCCCTGTGGAAAAGACCGCCAGGATGTCCCCCGCCTCGCAGGGCGGCAGGCGGGCTTCTTTGATGAGCATGTCCCCGGACTCGCAGTACCGGCCCGCGATTGCGTATACCTCTGTCGCCTCTTCGGCGGGCTTGTTGGCAATCTTTGCCGTATACTCCGATCCATACAGGATATGGCGGGGATTGTCCCCCATGCCGCCGTCCACGCTGACATAGGTGCGCACGCCGGGAATGCGCTTGACGGTGCCCACGGTATACAGGGTGATGCCCGCCTCGCCGACGATGGCGCGGCCGGGCTCGATGGCAAAATCGTAGCGGGGAAGGCCCTTTTTGTCGCAATTCTGATAGAGCGCTTCGATCATTTCCCGCACGAAGGCAAAGGGTTCCCCCTCCGCATCCTTCTCGGTATACATGATTCCAAAACCGCCGCCCAAACTGATCTCGGAAATCGTTGCGCCCAGCTCTTCGCTGATCTCTTTGGCAAAGTCCGTCAGCCTGTCCGCCGCGATGAAGAAGGGTTCCTTTTCGAAGATTTGGGAGCCGATGTGGCAATGCAGGCCGGTAAGGCGGAGCTCCTTCCGGGAAAGGATCTCCATCACCGCAAGGCGGGCCTCGCCGTCATAGATCCCCAGGCCAAACTTGCAGTCGTCGATTGCCGTAAGCACGAACTCGTGGGTGTGCGCCTCGATACCGGGCTTGACGCGCAGGGAAACGTCGACAGTCTTGCCGCATTCCCTTGCGATGTCCGCCAAAACGCCGATTTCTTCGTGGCTGTCAATCACGATGCAGCCGACGCCGTACTCGACGGCCATCTTCAGCTCGTCCGGCGTCTTGTTGTTGCCGTGGAACACGATGCGCTCCCCCGGAAATCCGGCGTTTTTCGCGGTAAACAGCTCACCGCCGGAGACGACGTCGATCCCCAGCCCCTCCTCCTCGACGATGCGGTACAGGGCTGTGGTGCAAAGGGCCTTGCTGGCGTAATACACCCTGCCCTTTGCGTTCGCGCCGCGCAACGCAGAAACAAACCCCCGGCACACTTCCCGGACGGCCTGCTCGTCCAAAACATAAAGCGGGGTGCCGTACTCCTTCGCAAGTTCGATGCAGTCGCACCCGCCAAACACCATATTTCCGGCATCGCTGATGCTGATTCTTTCCCAAGGCTTCATTCGCGTTTTTTCTCCGCATTTCGTATTTTATTCCCGAAAATTGTAGCACGCGCAAAGCGGGCTGTCAACGCAGCCCGCATGAAATTTCGCAATGATGCATGTTTATGCTATAAATGCAGCCAGCTCAGCCAGATGGCGCGCAACGCGCTGGCAATGGTGACCTTTTCCACCGTTTCGCAGGCGACCACCGGAACCCTAGAAAGTTCAACCCCGTTCAGCTTGATGATCAGTTCGCCCATGCGCTGCCCCGCTTCCACCGGAGCAATCAGCGTATCTGTGACTTCCACTTCCTTGGCAATGCCCGCGGCTTCGCCCTTCTTGAGCAGCAGGGAGAGGGTCTCCCCCGCCACGCCGTGGACACCCTTTTTGCGGCCGCCCTCGACGGGCACATCCTTCGCCACGCCTTTGCCCTTTTCGATCACCACCACGGATTCATAGTTTGCAAAGGCGTGATCCAACAGTTTTTGGGCGGTGGCGGAGCGGGAATCCGAATTCTTGGCGCCGATGACTACGGCGATGTAGCGCGTGCCGCTTCTCTCCGCGGTGAACGTGCCGGAGTAGCCTGCCGTGCTGTTCGACCCTGTGGACAAGCCGTCGCATCCCGCATAAAACCGCACCAGCCTGTTGGGGTTGACGAGCTCGGTGCGCCGCCCATCGGCATGCACAAGCTCAGACATGTAGATCGAAGTATAGGTTAAAGCGATCGGATGCTTGCAGAGTTCCCTGGCGATGACCGCCGCGTCCCGGGCGCTCATGCCCTGATCCGGGGCCCTGTGGCCGGTGGCGCTGGTGAACACGGAGGAAAGTCCCAGGTCCCTGGCCCGCTCGTTCATTTTCGCAACAAAAGCTTCGGAGGAGCCAAACAGTTTTTCGGCCAACGCGACGGTGGCGTCGTTCGCCGAAATCATCAACATGGATTGATACAGGGTCTCTACGGAATAACTCTGAGCAGCCGCCAAAAAAGCGCTCATGCCGCCCAGCCCGGCGGCGTTGCTGCTGACGTTTACGGTATCCGACAGGGAAAGCGCGCCGGACTGCAGCGCTTCGGATACGAGCAGGGCGCTCATCAGTTTGATCATGCCCGCCACGTCGTACAGTTCATCCGCGTTTTTTTCGTATATAATCTGGCCGGAGGCGGCATCCATCAGGACCGCCGCCTTTGCGTCCACCCCGAAGGGGAGTTCTTCAGCCCTAACAGGACCGGGAAAAGCCCACTGGGCGCCGAATAATATGGTTGCGGCCAGCGCGGCTGCCGCCCACCGCTTCAATTTTCCCACGTTCATTCCTCCAATGTTTTGATGTCCTTATTTTTTCACGGCTCATTTTGCATATTCGAGGTGCATTATGACAAAAAGGACGGAAACATCCGCCCTTGACAAGATTTGCTTTGCTGGCTTTACTTGCGTTTAAAAAACCTTTTGGATCGCAATGTCCACCACCTGGGTGAACTGCGCCTTGAAACGGTTGGCGGTCGCCATGACCTCCGCGTGGTCCAGCGGGGCTTTCAGCACCCCTGCCGCCATATTGGTGATGCAGGAAATTCCCAGTACTTTCATCCCGCAGTGGTTGGCAGCGATGGCCTCCGGCACCGTGGACATCCCGACGGCGTCCGCTCCCAGCGCCCTTGCCATGCGGATTTCCGCCGGGGTTTCGTAGCTCGGGCCGGTGAACATGATGTAAACGCCCTGCTCCACTTTGATTCCGGCATTTTCCGCCTCTTTGACCAGCTTTTCACGAAGGTTGTTTTCGTAAATTTCGGACATATCCGGAAACCTTGGACCAAAGGAGTCGAGGTTGGGGCCGATCAGCGGGTTGGAGCCGGAATAGTTGATGTGGTCGGCAATCGCCATCAGCGTGCCGGAGGACCAGTTGGTGTTCACTCCGCCCGCGGCGTTGGTAATCAGCAGCTTTCTCACCCCGAGGAGGTGCATGGCCCTTACGGGGATCGTCAGTTCCTGCTGGGTATAGCCTTCGTAAAAATGGAACCTTCCCTGCATGGCGATCACCTTTTTGCCGAAGCGCTCGCCCAGCACAAAGCGGGATTTGTGCCCCGCTACACTGGAAACCGGAAAGCCGGGAATGTCCGCGTAGTTGATGATTGTGGGGTTTTCCAGCGTTTCCGCGTAATCCCCCAGACCGCTGCCCAGCACCAGCCCGATCTCGGGCTGAAGATCGCACACGCTTTGGATATGCTTCACAGCGCTGTCAATTCTGCTTTTGATGTCCATACTCGCACCACCTTATCCTTTGATTTCCGGCAGGAAAGAAGTTCCCATTGGCCAGGGAGCAAGATCGAAGAAGTCCGCAATGGTGGCGGCAACGTCGGCAAAGGTGCTGCGCGTGCCGATGTCCACGCCGGTTTTGCACTTTTTCCCGTAAATCAGCAGCGGGACGTACTCCCTCGTATGGTCGGTGCCGGGGAAACTCGGGTCGCAGCCGTGGTCCGCCGTGATGATGAGCAGGTCCTCCTCGCCCATGCCTTCCATGATTTCTGGGAGCCGGGCGTCGAAGGCCTCCAGCGCCGCGCCGTAACCCTCCACGTCGTTCCTGTGGCCGTACATCATGTCAAAATCCACGAGGTTGACGAAAATCAGGCCGTTTTTATCGCTCTTTGCGTAACGGATGGTCGCTTCGGTGCCGGCAAGGTTGCTGGTGGTGTGGTCCACCTCGGTGATCCCGCTTTTTGAGAAGATGTCCTCAATCTTGCCAACACCCACGACATCGTACCCCGCCTGCTCCAGGGCGTTCAGCACCGTGTCCTTTTCCGGGGGCAGGGCGAAGTCCCGGCGGTTTTCCGTCCGTTTATACTGCCCGCTGGTCCCGACAAACGGCCGGGCGATGATCCTGCCCACCAGATCGTCCCCCATCATGAGTTCCCGGGCGATTTTGCACTGCCTGTACAGCTCTTCCAGGGGGATGACCTCCTCGTGGGCGGCGATTTGGAACACGCTGTCCGCCGAGGTGTAGACGATGGGCTTGCCGGTTCTGACGTGCTCGTCCCCCAGTTCCTGGATGATCTGGGTTCCGGAAGCGGTGCGGTTGCCCAAAGTGCCCCTGCCGATGCGCCTTTCGAACTCGTCCACCACCCGTTTGGGGAAGCCGTTGGGATAGGTTTTAAAGGGCTTGTCCATGATGAATCCGGCAAGCTCAAAGTGCCCACAGGTGGTGTCCTTGGCGTGGGTTTTTTCCGCTGCCTTGCCGTAACTGCCGCTCGTGCCTCCGATCCCGGTAAAAAAGCTGGTTCCTTTGATGCAGCGCAGGCCCAACGCATCCATATTCGGGGTGTTCAGCCCGCGCAATTTGATGATATGGCCGATCGTGTCCGCGCCCGCGTCGCCGAACTCGGCAGAATCCGGCATTTCGCCCACTCCGGCGCTGTCCAACACGATCAACAGCACTTTTTTCTTTTTCATTCAGTTCCTCCAAATTATCGTTCCGAACCCATTTGGGATGTGTCTAATAGAATACCATTTTAACTTTTCCGCGTCACCCAAAAAATAGCACGCAGATTCCCCTGAAAAGCAGAGGCAGAACCACGCATTGCAGGACGCAAACGGGAATCAACCAAAGCGCTCCGGTCAAAGCGGCCTTAGCGTAGCCCGGTACGCGTTCGTTGTGCAGCGAAGCCCGGGCGCCTTTGAGCATCGTCGCCCACGCCCGCAAAAAAACCGGCAAACCGCATAACAGCGGGAAGATCACGCAGATCACCGCGCAAACTCCGCCCTTTGCCCCCTGGGAAAACAAAAGCGGAACCGCGCACCCGGCGGGAAAGGCCCAAAGGGCTAAAAAAAGCCCCGAAAGGGGCGCGATCGGCCAAAACAGCCCGCCAGCCACGATAAACAGATACGCCGAAGCGTGGACCCACAGCCCTCGCAGGATCCCCGCCAGCACATCGGCCCCGCCTTTGGCCAAAGAGTCCATGGCCACCCTTGCCGCGCCATAATACGCGATGCCACCAGCAGCCAGTACCGCGGCCCATCCCGAAGCAAACCCGACCAGTACCGGCAGCATTCCAGAAACATATGCCCTGCCGTTGATGTTCAAATGCTCGGCAAGGGCGGAATACCGCTTCCGCCT
>JBMNTV010000058.1:0-12246 GCA_050945915.1 Christensenellales bacterium | reverse complement strand
ACCCAGATCGCCCAGACGGTAGCCCACCTTTGCGTAGCGGATGCCTTCGAAAAAGCACTGCCTGGCAACGTCGATCAGGCGCTGAGCGTCCGCAGAGATCCTCCCGACCGGATAGGTTCGGGCGGCGTCGCCGTGGAAGCCCTTGAAAATGACTCCCACGTCGATGCTGACAATGTCGCCCTCCTTGAGGACCCGGTCCCCGGGAATCCCGTGAACCACCTGCTCGTTGACGGAAACGCACGCCGATCCGGGAAACCCGCCGTAACCCTTGAAGGACGGCACGGCGCCGGCGGCGCGGATGTAATCCTCGACAATTCTGTCGATCGCAAGAGTTGTGACTCCAGGGCGCACGGCCTGCTTTGCTGCATCCAGCGCGCCCCGGGTGATAGCCCCCGCCTGCCGCATAATTGCGATTTCCTGCGGAGATTTCAAAGTCATTACAGCTGCTCCAGAATCGCGTTGATCTGCTCCGTCACCACGTCGATGCTCTGCTCGCCGTCGATGGTTTTGAGCAATCCCTTGGCCGAATAGTAATCGATCAGGGGCTTGGTTTGCGCGGTGTAGACATTGAGACGGTTTTCGATGGTTTCCAGCGTGTCGTCGGCGCGCTGGTAAAGCTCGCCGCCGCACTTGTCACAAACCGCGTCGGGCGCAAGCCTGCTAATGTGGAAGGTTGCTCCGCAGGAGCGACACACTCTGCGGCCGGTGATGCGCGCAATGAGCAGGTCCATGGGAGCGGTCATGTTGATCACGGCGTCGATCTTCGTGAACGCATCCAGCGCTTCTGCCTGGGCGACGGTCCTGGGGAAGCCGTCCAGCAGGCAGCCCTTGACGCAGTCCGGCTGGGCCAGACGGTCCTTCACGATATCGATGATCACGGAATCAGGGACCAGCTCGCCCTTGTCAATATAGGACTTGGCGAGCTTGCCCAGTTCGGTTCCGTTTTTGATGTTTGCCCTGAGAATGTCGCCCGTGGAGATGTGCGCCAACTCAAACCGCTCGCAAATGCGCTCGGCCTGAGTGCCTTTGCCCACTCCAGGCGGGCCCAGAAACACGATCTTCATTGCCAATTCCCCTCCTTATTTCAGGAATCCCTTGTAGTTGCGCATGGTCAGCTCGGCCTCGATGGTCTTGCTGGTTTCCAGCGCGACGGACACAAGGATCATCAGGCTGGTTGCGCCAAAGGCGCTGATTCCGCCCATCAGATCGGTGAAAATCGTCGGCACTGCGGCGATGACCGCAAGGAACACTGCGGAGAACATCGTCAACCTGTGCGAGATGCGCTTCAGGTAATCCGAAGTCGGTCTGCCGGGACGAATGCCTGGGATAAATCCGCCGTTTTGCTGCATGTTCTTGCTGATTTCGATCGGGTTGAAGGAAATCGTGGTATAGAAATACGCAAAACCGATGATGAGCAGGGCGTAAACGATCATGTAGATGATCGTGCCGGAGCCCAGCCACTGCTGATACCAGGCATAGAATCCGGAGTTCGGCCAGAACTGGGCGATCATTCCGGGGAACTGGATGATGGTCGCCGCGAAAATCAGCGGCATGACGCCGTTCTGATTGACGCGCATGGGGATGTTGGTGGTGTTCCCGCCATACATCTTGCGGCCCACCACCCGCTTGGCGTACTGCACCGGCACGCGGCGCTCGCCAAGATCCACGAGGGTCAGCCCAAGGATCACGAGGAAAATCAATCCGAGCACCACCGGCACCAGCCAGAAGGTGGTCGCCCCTGCGAACACAAGGGAGAAGTAGCTGAACATAACCGGCAGCACTCTGGAGGCGATACCCGCGAAGATCAGGAAGGAGATGCCGTTCCCGATCCCCTTTTCGGTGATGCGGTCGCCGATCCAGATGCACAGCGCGGAACCGGCGGTGGCCACAAGAGCGACGGTGACGTAAATCAGCCAGCCGGGCACCGTCTCGCTTTGAATGAGAGCGTTCGGGCCCATAGTGAGGATGAGGCCGATGGCCATGACGCCGGACAGGGCGATGCCAAAGATACGGGTGATATTTTCGATCTTATCCTTGCCGTCGGGTTCTTTCGCCATGCGCTCCAGGGCGGGGATCGCCACTGTGAGCAGGTTGATGATGATGCTCGCCGTAATATACGGCTGAATACCCATGGCGAACAGGGTGAAGTTGCCCAGGGCGCCGCCGTTCATCAGGTTGATGAACCCAAGAATGCTGAAATTCTCCACCTGCTGGGAAATGTACGCAGGATTCACGCCGGGGATGGGAATGTAGCATCCCAGGCGGAATACCACGACCATCAACAGGGTGTAGACGATCTTTTTGCGGATATCTTCCGTCTTCCAGGCGGTTTTCAGGGTTTCAAACATCAGCCGATCACCTCGGCGGTTCCGCCGACGGCTTCGATGGCGGCCTTGGCGGACGCGCTGAATTTGGCGGCCTTGACGGTCAGCGCCTTGGTCAGCTCGCCGCGGCCCAGCACCTTCAGGCCGTCCTTCTCGATTTTACGGATGATGCCCAGCTCTTTCAAAAGCTCGACGGTGACCACAGAGCCGGTCTCCAGGGGTTCCAGCTCGGAGATGTTGATGACGGTATAAACCTTCGCAAAGATATTGGTGAAGCCGCGCTTGGGCAGACGGCGGGTCAGGGGCATCTGGCCACCTTCGAAACCCGGGCGGACGCCGCCGCCGCTTCTGGCCCACTGACCCTTATGGCCGCGGGTCGAGGTCTTGCCCATGCCGGAGCCGGAGCCGCGGCCAACGCGCTTTTTGACCTGCTTTGCGCCCGGAGCGGGGGTAAGTTCATGAAGTTTCATTGTTGTTGCGCCTCCCCGTTACACTTCTTCGACTTTGACGAGGTGCTTTACTTTGAAAATCATGCCCCGGATTGCGGGGGTGTCTTCGTGAATAACCTCGCTGCGAATCTTTCTCAGTCCGAGAGCCTGCACCGTGGCCTTCTGGTCCTTGAGGGCGCCAATGGTGCTCTTGACGAGCGTGATTTTAAGCTTTGCCATCGCGCATTCCTCCTTAATCCAGAATCTCGGCGACAGTCTTGCCGCGCACCTTGGCAATCTGCTCGGCGGTGCGGAGCTGGGCCAGACCGTTCAGCGTCGCCTTGACGCAGTTGATCGGGTTGTTGGAGCCGTAGGCCTTGGTGCGAATGTCCTTGATGCCGGCCATTTCGACCACCGCGCGGACAGGACCGCCCGCGATGATACCAGTACCTTCTTCGGCCTTGAGCAGGCGAACCGTGCTGCAACCGAATTTGCCGGTGATGTCATGGGGAATGGTGGTTCCCACCAGGGCGACATCAATCATGTGGCGGATCGCGTCCTCTTTGCCCTTCCGGATCGCTTCGGGAATTTCGGCAGCTTTGCCCATGCCGATGCCGACCCTTCCCTTTCCGTCGCCCACAACCATGAGCGCGGCGAAGCGGAAGTTACGACCGCCCTTGACGGTCTTTGCCACGCGGTTCACGGAAACGAGCTTTTCCATCAGCTCGGGCGTGGCGTTATCCATACGCTGCTGCATATCGTGTATCCTCCTTTAGAATTCCAGGCCGGCTTCGCGGGCGCCGGCGGCGAGTTCCGCCACGCGGCCGGTGTAGCCGTAGCCACCGCGGTCAAAAACAACCTTGGTGACACCCTTGGCGAGGGCACGCTTGCCCACAGCCTCGCCAACCAGCTTCGCAGCTTCCTTTTTCGTCTTGCCTTCAAGCTGGCTCTTGATCTCGGCATCCAGCGTGGAGGCAGAGACGAGCGTATGACCGATGCTGTCGTCTATGATCTGAGCATAGATGTTTGTGGTGCTCCTGTAGACGTTCAGGCGGGGCCTTTCGGGCGTTCCGACGAGGTTCTTGCGCATGCGGTAGTGACGCTTTGCGCGAACCGCGTTTTTGTCGATTTTCTGAATCATGCTCTTCTGTCACTCCTTTCGCTTTATTTGCCGGTCTTGCCTTCCTTGCGGCGCACGACTTCGTTTTCATACTTGATGCCCTTGCCCTTATAGGGTTCCGGACGACGGGCGTTGCGGATATCCGCCGCGACCTGGCCGACAAGCTGCTTGTCGATGCCGGAAACAGTGATCTTGTTGGGCGAGGGGACATCGAAGGTGATGCCGCTGGGGGGCGCGAACTCAACGGGATGGGAGTAACCTACGTTCAAAACGAGATTCTGGCCGTTCTTCTGGGCGCGGAAGCCGACGCCGACGATTTCCAGTTTCTTTGCGTAGCCTTCGGTCACGCCAACGACCATATTGTGGATCAGGCTCCTGGAAAGGCCGTGCAGGGAGCGACTTTCCTTGTTGTCGTCCGGACGGAGTACGCGGAGCACGCCGTCTTCGATCTCGACCTTCATGGAGCGGTCAATGTTGGTGGAAAGCTGGCCCTTGGGACCCTTGACAGTAACGGTGTTGTCGTTCGCAACCGTGATTGTCACACCGGCAGGCACGCTGACCGGAAGTTTTCCGATTCGGGACATTGGTGAACACCTCTCTTGCGTAATGGGTTTTGTTTGGGCAGCTTACCAAACGTAGGCGATCACTTCGCCGCCCACGCCCTGAGCACGCGCTTCGCGGCTGGTCATGACGCCCTTGCTCGTGGAAATAATCGCGATACCAAGGCCGCCGAGGACCTTGGGGATCTGGTCTTTGCGGGCATAGACCCGAAGGCCGGGGCGGGAAATGCGCTTGAGCCCGGTGATCGCTTTGACCTTGTTGGGTCCGTACTTAAGATGGATGCGGATGACGCCCTGTACGCCGTCGTCAATCACGTTGAAGCCCTTGATGTAGCCTTCGGACAGAAGGATCTGCGCAATGGATTTCTTCATGTTGGAAGCGGGTACGTCCACAGTTTCGTGGTGGGCGACCTGCGCATTGCGGATGCGGGTGAGCATATCCGCGATGGGATCGGTGACTACCATGTTATTTCCTCCTTCTGTCAGTTTTACCAGCTTGCCTTGCGCACGCCGGGGATTTGGCCCTTGTATGCCAGTTCCCTGAAGCAGATGCGGCAGACGCCGTATTTGCGGAGCACGCTATGCGGACGGCCGCAGAGGCGGCAGCGGGTATACGCCCGAGTGGAGAACTTGGGGGTGCGCTGCTGCTTGTTGATCATGCTTTTTTTTGCCATTATGCTCCTCCTTACGCGCGGGCAAAGGGCATGCCGAACAGTTCGAGCAGCGCCTTTGCTTCTTCGTCGGTCTTGGCAGTGGTGACGACCACCACGTCCATTCCGCGGACCTTATCGATCTTCTCGTACTCGATTTCGGGGAACATGATCTGCTCCCTGATTCCGAGGGCATAATTGCCGCGGCCGTCGAAGGAGTTTGCGGGGATTCCGCGGAAGTCGCGGACGCGGGGAAGCGCGATGTTCATCAGCTTGTCGAAGAAGTAGTACATGCGATTGCCGCGCAGGGTAACCTTCGCGCCAATGGTCATGCCTTCGCGGATCTTAAAGTTCGCGACGGACTTCCTCGCCTTGGTGACGACGGGCTTCTGACCGGAAATGGCGGTCAGGTCGCTCAAAGCAGCTTCGAGTACTTTGGGGTTGTCCTTTGCCTCTCCGATGCCCATGTTGATGACGATCTTCACCAGCCTCGGGCACTCCATGACGTTCTTATAGTTGAACTTCTGCATCATGGCAGGCAGGATCTCTTTTTCGTAGCGTTCCTTCAGGCGGGGCGCACCGGTAAAGGGCGCTGCCGCGGCCGCCGTTTTATTTTCTTTTTTGGCCATTGCTTTGCTCCTTCCGGTTTAGTCGATGCTCGCGCCGCACTTCTTGCACGCGCGGGTCTTCTTGCCATCGGTGATCTTGTGGGCGACGCGGGTCGCCTTGTTGCACTTGCCGCAGACCAGCATGACGTTGCTGGCGTCGATGGTGCCTTCTTTTTTGATGCGGCCGCCGGGTCTTGTTCCCACGGGCTTGGTGTGGCGGGTGATCATGGCCACGCCTTCGACGGAAACCCTGCCAGTCTTGGGCATCGCAGAGAGGACCTTGCCCTTCTTGCCCTTGTCCTTGCCGGAGATGACGACGACGGTGTCGCCTTTTTTGACATTCAACTTATTCATTCCTGCACCCTCCTGCTCACAGCACTTCGGGTGCGAGGGAGACAATCTTCATGTACTCCTTTTCACGAAGCTCTCTCGCAACCGGCCCAAAGATGCGGGTGCCCTTGGGCTGCTTCTGATCGTTGATGATGACGGCGGCATTGTCGTCAAAGCGGATGAAGGAGCCGTCCGGACGGCGCTTGCCGGAAACGGAGCGGACGATGACCGCCCTGACGATGTCCTTCTTCTTCACGGTGCCACCGGGAGTTGCGGACTTAACGGAGGCGACGATCACGTCGCCGATGTTGGCCGACCTGCGGAAGGAGCCACCCAAGACGCGGATGCACATGATTTCCTTCGCGCCGGAATTATCGGCCACCTTGAGCCGGGTTTGCGGCTGGATCATGGTAGTTGCACTCCTTTCGTTTACTTGGCCTTTTCGATGATCTCAACAAGGCGCCAATGCTTATCCTTGCTGAGGGGACGTGTTTCCATAATTTTAACGGTATCGCCAATTCCGCAGGCGTTATCTTCGTCGTGGGCCTTGAACTTGACCGTGCGGTTGATCATCTTGCCGTAAAGGGGATGACGGACCTTCGTCCGGATGGCGACGACGATCGTCTTATCCATCTTGTCAGAGACGACAACACCGGTCCTGGTCTTTCTTGTGCCTCTTTCAGCCACGGGTATATCCTCCTTTCAACTTGCTTTCTTTACTTTGCAGCTTCCTTGAGCTCGCGTTCTCGCAGGATGGTCATCACCCTTGCAATGTCCTTCTTGCACTCGTTGATGCGCATGGGATTGCTCAGCTCGTTGGTTGCCTGCTGAAAGCGAAGGTTGAAAAGCTCGCCCTTAAGCTCCTTCTGGCGCTCGATGAGCTCCTTCGTGGTCAATTCTCTGAACTCCTTAGCCTTCATCGCCTTCACCACCCACCTTGTTAGTAGTAGCGTCCTCGCGCTTGACGAACTTGCACTTGAGCGGAAGCTTGTGCATCGCCAGGCGCAGGGCCTCGCGGGCGATCTCTTCCGAAACGCCGGCGATTTCGAACATCACGCGGCCGGGCTTGACGACCGCTACCCAGTACTCAGGAGAACCCTTGCCGCTGCCCATGCGGGTTTCGGCGGGCTTTTTGGTGACTGGCTTGTCGGGGAAAATCTTGATCCAGACCTTGCCGCCGCGCTTGATGTAGCGCGTCATGGCGATACGGGCGGCCTCGATCTGCTGGCTGGTCACCCAGCTCGGCTCCGCGGCCATCAGGCCGTATTCGCCGTATGCGACGAAGTTTCCGCGCTGGGCGCGACCGGTCATGCGACCGCGCTGCACCTTCCTGCGCTTCACTCTTTTGGGCATAAGCATTAGCGGTTACCTCCTTCCTGACGGTCGCGCCTGGGGCCGCGTCCGCGGCGATCGCGGCGCTCGTGGAAAGACTGTTCCTTCGCCGCGCGGGCGTTCGCTTCGGCGGCGGGAACGATGCCCTTAGAAAGAATCTCGCCCTTGTACACCCAGACCTTGACGCCGATGCGGCCGTAGGTGGTCTTCGCTTCGGCAAAGCCGTACTCGATGTTTGCGCGAAGGGTCTGCAGGGGGATGGATCCCTCGTGGTAACCTTCTTCGCGGGCGATTTCCGCGCCGCCCAGGCGGCCGGAACACTTGACCTTGATGCCCTTTGCGCCGGAGCGCATCGCACGGCCCATGGCCTGCTTCATGGCGCGGCGGAAGGAAATACGCCTTTCAAGGGAAGCGGCGATGTTCTCGGCGACGAGCTGGGCGTTGGCATCCGGGTTCTTGATCTCGATGATGTTGAGATTCACCGGGCGGCCGATGTACTTCGCGGTTTCGGCCTTCAGCGCCTCGACGCCCGCACCCTGACGGCCGATGACCATGCCGGGTTTTGCGGTAAAAATATTGATGGTAGCCTTGCCAGCGGCGCGCTCGATCTCGATCTTGCCGATGCCGGAGGCGTAGAGCTTTTCCTTCAGAAATTTGCGAATTTTTTCATCCTCGACGATGTAGTCGGCAAACTCCTTCTTGGATGCGAACCAGCGGGCATCCCAGTCGTTGATCACGCCGACGCGAAAGCCGAGTGGATTAACTTTCTGACCCATTGTTGACCCTCCTTACTTGACCGAATCGAGAACGACGGTGATATGGCTCGTCCTCTTGAGGATGCGGCTGGCACGGCCGTGCGCGCGGGGCCTGTAACGCTTGAGCGTGGGGCCCTGGTTCGCGTAGCATTCGGCGACAAAGAGCGTATCCTGGGTGAGGTCGAGGTTGTTTTCCGCGTTTGCGACGGCCGACTCCAACACCTTCAACGCCACGGGAGCGGCAGCCTTGGGTGTGAAGCTGAGGATCGCGCGCGCTTCGGCGACGGATTTTCCGCGGATCAGGTCAAGGACGATCTTGACCTTCCTGGGGGAGATGCGCACATAACGAGCGATGGCCCTGGGGCGCTTATCCGCGTTCGCCTTGCGGGCGTTTGCTTTTTCACGAATACGAGTTGCCATGATTTCTCCCTCCTCTTAACGTCCGCCGGTGGATCTTTCGGAGCCGGCGTGGCCGCGATATGTGCGGGTGGGAGCAAACTCGCCCAGCTTGTGACCGACCATTTCCTCGGTGATGTAGACGGGCACGTGCTTCCTGCCGTCATGGACGGCGATGGTGTGACCCACCATATCCGGGAATATCGTGGAAGACCTGCTCCAGGTCTTGATGACTTTCTTCTCTCCGGCTTTGTTCATCGCGATGATGCGGCCGAGGAGCCGTTCGCTTACAAAGGGTCCTTTTTTAACAGACCTACTCATGCTGTGATTGTCTCCTTTCTAATGGGCCGTTACTTTTCGCCGCGACGACGGACGATGAACTTGTTGGACTTGTTCTTGCGCTTCCTGGTCTTGTAACCCAGGGCGGGCTTGCCCCAAGGGGTGACAGGGCTGCTCTTGCCGATGGGGCTCTTGCCCTCACCGCCGCCGTGGGGGTGGTCGACGGGGTTCATGGCGGAACCGCGAACCGCGGGCCTCCAGCCCAGGTGGCGCCTTCTTCCTGCCTTACCCAGGTTGACGAGTTCGTTTTCCACATTGCCGACCTGGCCGATGGTGGCCTTCGCGTCGATGGGAACCATGCGAACTTCGGTGGAGGGCAGGCGGATGGTGGCGTAATTGCCTTCCTTTGCGAGAAGCTGAGCCGCGTTGCCCGCGCTTCTCACCAGCTGGCCGCCCCTGCCGGGCTTGAGCTCGATGTTGTGGATCATCGTGCCCACGGGGATGTTCCGCAGCGGCAGAGCGTTGCCGATCTTGATGTCCGCATCGGGGCCGGAAACGATGATGTCGCCGACTTTCAGGCCAAAGGGCGCGATGATGTAGCGCTTTTCGCCGTCAAGGTAGTGCAACAGGGCGATGTGGGCCGTGCGGTTGGGATCGTACTCGATGGTCGCGACCTTCGCAGGCACGCCGTCCTTGTTTCGCTTGAAGTCGATGATGCGGTACTTCTGGCGCGCGCCGCCGCCGCGATGGTGGACGGTGATGCGGCCGTGGGCGTTGCGGCCGGCTTTGCGGCGCTGATCCTCCAGCAGAGAACGCTCCGGGGTGGTGCAGGTGATCTCCTCGAATGCCGAAACGGTCATGAAGCGGCGGCCCGGAGAAGTCGGCTTCAACTTTTTGATTGCCATTTTGAATACCTCCTGTTAGTCCGGGCGGCTCAGCGCATGGAATCGAAGAACTCGATTCCCTTGGAGCCGGCCTTCAGAGTGACGATGGCCTTTTTGACTTCCGGCGTGCGACCGAAGGTGCGGCCCTGGCGCTTGATCTTGCCCATGGTGCGGATGGTGTTGACTTTTTCGACCTTGACGCCAAACACCTCTTCGACGGCCTGGCGGATCTCGGTCTTGTTGGCGGTTTTGGCCACCTCGAACGTGTAGACCTTATGCTCAATGCCGTCCATGCTCTTTTCCGAAAGGACGGGGCGGATTATCACGTCGTGTGCGGTTTTCATTGTGCATAAACCTCCTCGACCTTGGTGATGGCGTCAGCCAGAATCACGAACTTCTCATACTTGAGAATGTCATAAACGTTCAGGTTGTCCGCAGTGGTGACTGCGGTGTTCTTGATATTCCTCGCGGAAAGCAGCAGATTGTCATCCTTCTCGGGGGTGACGATCAGGGCTTTTTCCGCGTTCAGCGCCTTCAGAGCGGCTGCGACGACCTTGGTCTTGGGTGCGTCGATGGCAAAAGCGTCCAGCACGATGACCTCGCCGTTTAGGGCCTTGGTGGAAAGCGCGGAGCGGATCGCCAGACGGCGGGCCTTCTTATTGACAGAAAGGGCGTAGCTCCTGGGCTTGGGGGCGAACACGACGCCGCCGTGGGTCCACTGGGGGGAGCGGATGCTTCCGTGGCGGGCGCGGCCGGTGCCCTTCTGCCTCCAGGGCTTCTTTCCGCCGCCGCGGACTTCCGCACGGGTCAGGGCCGACTGGGTGCCCTGGCGCTTGTTTGCCAGAATGGCTGTCACGACTTCGTGCATGACGTCGGCGTTGGGTTCTATGCCGAACACGGATTCGGGAAGTTCGATCTCGCCGACCGGGCTGCCCGCTGTATTATACACTGCGACTTTAGGCATAACGCTTGCTCCTTCCTACTCACTTTTTAACGGTGTTGCGCACCGTCACCAGGCCGCCCTTCGGGCCGGGGATCGCGCCCTTGACCAGGATCAGGTTGCGGGCGGCGTCCACGCGGACGACTGCAAGGTTCTGAATGGTGACGCGCTCGTTGCCGAGATGACCGGGCAGGCGCTTCTGCTTGAACACGCGGCTGGGGTTACTGGTGCCTCCCATGGAACCGGGTTCGCGATGAACGGGGCCGGTGCCGTGGCTCATGCGAAGGCGAGCCTGGTTCCAGCGCTTGATGACGCCGGCGAAGCCCTTGCCCTTGCTGGTGCCGATCACGTCCACCCTGTCGCCTTCTGCGAAGGTGTCTGCGGTGATCTTGGCGCCGACTTCAAAGGAAGAAACGTCCTCGAGGCGGAATTCGCGCAGGTATCTGGCGGGCGTTACGCCTGCCTTCTTGAAGTGACCCTTTTTGGGCTTGTTAACCAGCTTTTCGCGGATCTCGCCAAAGCTGACCTGGATGGCGTCATAGCCGTCGCGCTCTTTGGTCTTCTTCTGGACCACGGTGCAGGGGCCGGCTTCGATAACGGTCACGGGAATCATGGTGCCGTCAGCGGCGAACACCTGACTCATTCCGAGCTTTTTGCCCAGTATGGCTTTTTTCATGATCTATGTCCACCTCCGATTCCTTAGAGCTTGATTTCAATGTCAACACCCGCGGGCAGGTCGATCTTCATCAAGGCTTCGACCGTTTTTGCACTGGGGTTCAAGATGTCGATGAGGCGCTTGTGGGTGCGCATCTCGAACTGTTCACGCGCGTCCTTATACTTGTGGGGCGCGCGGAGGATCGTAATGATTTCCTTCTCGGTGGGAAGGGGTATCGGGCCCGAAACATGGGCGCCGGTGCGCTTGGCCGTTTCGACGATCTTCTCGGCGGACTGATCGATGAGCTTGTGCTCATAGGCCTTCAGCTTGATCCTGATCTTCTGGCTTGCCATTTTATTTCCTCCTTGCTCAAATACACTCGGCCGTGCGTTTCGCGTCTAATTTTTTGCACGACCGGGCTGTTGGGCCTGTCGTCTGATTGGCAGACTGGTCTGCAGGAATTACCCGGTGGCGCCGGCAACCTCCCGCTTCAACCCTAAAATTGGCTTGCACGAAGCGCACACGCAAACAGCGATGCATTTCGCGCAACGTTATGATTGTACTAGAAATCCTTTCTGAATGCAAGGACTTTTTTTGCCGTTATTCCCGGGATTGTCTGCCATAGGATCCCGGGGTTTTTGAAAAGCGGCTTGCAAACAAAGCGGCGGTATTTTGCCCTCTCCCCCATGTGGGAAAGGGAATCGTTTTGCCAAGTCGCCGAGCCGGCGAACCCGCCGGTCAATAAACGCTTGCGCAATTCCGTCGCGCGTCATGCACAGCCCTGAAACACAGCAGGATTCCTGTGTCGTGGGCATGCCTGCCGCGCAACTTCGGAACTGCAACAATCAAGCCGCAAGGAATCACCCGCAGGCGTTCCCGCCCGCGGGTGTTGCGTTTTGCTCTTAGTCTGCGATGATGGAGGAAACGACGCCGGAACCGACGGTCCTGCCGCCTTCGCGGATGGCGAAGCGCAAGCCTTCCTCGA
>JBMNTV010000057.1:0-12655 GCA_050945915.1 Christensenellales bacterium | reverse complement strand
GTTTTCGCCAAACAGCAGCACGTGGTGCAGGTCGTTGAACACCCTCGTTCCCGTCAGGTCCAGCTCGCCGTTGATCAGGTAATCCATGGCGCGGCGGATGGTGGGGCTGGTTTCGTACATCTTGCCGGCGCTGTACTTCCCGAAGCGGTGCAGGCGCTCGACTTCCTTTGCGGTCAGGCCGAAGATGAAGATATTCTCGTCCCCTACCTGCTCCTTCATTTCGACGTTGGCGCCGTCCAGCGTGCCGATGGTGATTGCGCCGTTGAGCATGAACTTCATGTTGCCGGTGCCGCTGGCCTCCTTGCCGGCGGTGGAAATCTGCTGGGAAACGTCCGCCGCGGGGATGAGCAGCTCCGCCACGGTGACATTGTAATTCTCCACGAATACCACGTTCAGCCGCTCTTTGACGCGTGCGGGGGCGTCGGCGATTTTTTGGGAGAGTACATTGGCCAGCTTGATGATATGCTTGGCCATGGTGTAATTCGCCGGCGCTTTGGCCGCAAAGAGGAAGGTGGTGGGGGTCATGTCAAAGTCGGGGTCGTTGAGCAGCCGGTCATACAGGCTGATGATGTGCAAAAGATTCATCAGCTGCCTTTTGTATTCGTGGGCGCGCTTGGACTGCACGTCAAACACCGTGGACGGGTCGATCTCGATCCCCTGTTTTTTCTTGAGCCAGTCGGCAAAGCGGCGCTTGTTCGCCTGCTTGACCTCCGCGAAGCGCTGCAAAAACGCGGGGTCGTCCGCCAAAGGCTCCAAACGGCTCAGCGCCGCCAGGTCTTGTTTGTAGTCCTCGCCAATGGCGTCGTCCAACAGCGCGCAAAGGGCGGGGTTGGCGTTTTGCAGCCAGCGGCGGGGGGTGATCCCGTTGGTGACGCTGGTGAATTTCCAGGGCTCCACCATGAAGAAGTTGCGGAACACGTCCTGCTTCAGGATTTCGCCGTGCAGCCGGGAAACGCCGTTGACGTGATTGCTCATGGCGACGCAAAGGTTGGCCATGCGGATCTCGTGGTAGCCGATGACGGCCATGGAGCCGATCCTTTCCCACTGGCCGGGATAGAACTGCCAGAGTTTTCTGCAGTAATCCTCGTTGATGCCGCGGATGATGGCGTAAATGCGGGGCAGCAGCTCCTTAAAGAGCCCCTCCGGCCACTTTTCCAAGGCTTCGGACATCACCGTGTGGTTGGTGTAGCCAAAGACCTTTGTGCAGATGTTGCAGGCGACATCCCATTCCATGCCCTCCTCGTCGATCATGATGCGAAGCAGTTCGGGGATGGCGAGGGCGGGGTGGGTGTCGTTGATCTGGATGCAGACCTTGTCCGCCAGGTTATAAAGGGAGCCGTAACGCTTTTTGTGCTCCCGGACGATGTACTGGATCGTCGCGCTGGTGAAGAAGTAATGCTGCTTTAGGCGCAGGCTTTTGCCTTCCCGGTGGTTTTCGCAAGGGTAAAGCACCTTGCTGATGACTTCCGCGAGCTCTTTGTCCTCCACGGCGCGGATATAGTCTCCCTTGGAGAAGATGTCCATATCCAGCAGTTTGGGAGAACGGGCGGACCACAGCCGCAACGTTCCCACGTTCTCGGTGCCGTAGCCCAGAATCGGCAGGTCGTAGGGCACGGCGTTCACCACCGAATAGCCGGTATGGTGGACTTTGAGGATGCCGTCCTCATATTCCTCGTGGATGGTTCCGCCGAAGCGGACGGGGAACACGTCCTCCACCACGCAGGTTTCCCAGGGGTAGCCGCCCATATCGTCCAGCCAGGTGTCCGGAATTTCCACCTGGGCGTTGTCGATGATGCGCTGGCGGAACAGGCCGTACTCGTAGCGGATGCCGCAGCCCATGGCGGGGTAGTTCAGCGTCGCCAAAGAATCGAGGAAACAGCTCGCCAGCCGCCCAAGCCCTCCGTTGCCCAGGCCGGGGTCTGCCTCGGTGTCCTCGATCTCGTTGATGGAAACCCCCAGCTCCAGCAGGGACTCGGCGTAAAGCCTGGATTCCCCCAGGGCGAGGAGGTTGTTGCTCATCGCCCTGCCGGGCAGGAACTCGACGGAAAGGTAGTATAGCTTCTTGCCCTCGTGTCTGGCCTCCAGCTCTTTGGTTTTTACCCAGCGGGCCATGATGTCCTCCCTTGCCACGAGGGCGCAAGCGAGGTAGATCTGGGTTTTATTTGCGGTTTTGACGGTCTTTCCAAACAGATTCAGCAGATTGGCCTTGATACCGTCGATGATCTGCCGCTTGCGTTCCGCTGTTTTGCTCATGGCGAAGGCTCCTTTCGGGCGCAAAAGGTCGTTATTTCTCAAATCTTATCATATGGGTGCGTCCTTGTCATCCGACAGGGGCGAGATTGCTCCCCGCCGGATGTTGCAAAAAATGGAAGGCGGGTCAAAGGGGGTGCCGTGCCGCAAAAGGCTCTTTTGGCGCGGGTTCGCCTTTTGCGCCCCAAAAAGCAAAAGCCGCCAATTCGTTGGCGGCTGTCCTTGCGCCTTGCAGGCAATACCCGCCCCGGCGGCCGTCCGGAGGGGGCGGGGGAGGCCCGCAGAAAATTCCTGCGGGCTGCCCCTGGCGAAAATGTGCGGGAGGGGAAACGCCCAAACCCCAAAGCTGCGGCGGCTTTGCCCGATCCCTGGGGAAACCTCAGCGTTTTGCGTTTGCGGCCCAAAGATAAAACGAGGCGACGCTCCCGTATGGAGAGAACCTTTTGCCATATTCTACGAACTGTTCCTTGGAGATTTCCCTTAAGCCGTAGAGCTTGCACAGCCCGTTTCTGAGCCCCGCATCATCGTAGGAGAAAACGTCGCCCCTGCCAAGAGAGAACAAAAGCAGCATGTCGGCCGTCCATCGCCCGACACCCCTGAGGGACAAAAGCCTTTCGCAAAACGCCTCGTCGGAAAGCTCCGATGCATCGGAAAGCCCGCCCGAAAGGGCAAACTCCGCCGCTTCTTTGATGTATCGGGCCTTTCTACTGGATATGCCAAAGGCGCGAAAAGCGTTCTCATCCGCGGCAAGGAGCTTTTCGGGGGTGATGCCGTCAAACCCTTCCAAAAAGCGGGTCCAGATGGCTTTATGGGCTTTGGTGGAAATCTGCTGGCCAATGATGGCATGCACCAGGGCGGTAAACAGGTCGTCCATCAGCTCGTACCGCGGTTTGGGCGTGTGGGCGATCAAGGCGGCCATCTTCTCGTCGGCGCGGGAAAGGTGGGAAAGCTCCGTTTCGCCAAAGGGAAAGAGGCGGGTATTGCCCTTTTCCAGGTCGAGCAGGGCCTTCTTTTTGTCGAGGCCGCCGCCGTAGCCCGTCAGCGCGCCGCCGGCGCCCACCACCCTGTGGCAGGGGACGATAATCGCCACGGGGTTCACATGGCAGGCCCCGCCCACCGCCCGGGCGGCTTTGGGGGAGCCGATTTCCTTCGCGATTTCGCCGTAGCTTTTCGTTTCGCCATAGGGGATGGAAAGCAACGCCTGAAACACCTTTTTCTGAAAGGGCGTGCCGGAAAGGAGCAGGGGCAGGTTGAACTCCTTCCTGTAACCCTTCAGATAGCCCAAAAGCTGCATATGCGCCTCGGAAATCAGCGGCGTCTCCGCCACGGCGGTGCCTTCCGCCGGCAAAGGGGCGTCGTCGTCCACAAAATCCAGGCGGACGATGTGACGCCCCGAGGATTCGATCCTCACCCGACCGATGGAGGTCTCGTATTCAAAACAGCATGTTTCCTGAATTTTCTTCATCGAAAGCACCCAGTTCAAAGGGGGAGGAAGTCGCGGCTTCCTTATGATTGAAATCCAACAACATCAAACAAATGTTCACCCCATGATAACACGGCAAAAGGCGCCTGTCCATCCAGTATTGCGGCGGAAAAAAACAAGGAATCCGCCAGCGGCCCGACGCGGGCAAATCCCAAAATCCCATAGCAAAGCATTGTCCAGCGCGTACCTTTTAAGGGGCTAAGATGCCGGATCAAGCGGGTCTTTTTGGCGCCATGAAAAGAAGTTATGAGGGATTTATATGTTTTTAAGCATCCTCTGCGTCGCTTGAAAGGGGATTTGTTGACGATGGGTAGATCTGGGGATAAAATATTATCGAAGAAGTATAACGACAATGGCCCGCGCGCCGGGAAAGGAAAGCACCATTGAGCCAAATGCGCAAAAAAACCATCAAATCCAGCCTGCCGATCTACATCGCCGCCGCAGCATTTGCCCTTTTTGGCATCATCCTGCCGATATACAGGCTGTGGGCGCTGATCGTGACCGCCATGATCGCGGCTGTGGCATACTTTGTATCCGACAGGCTAGTCCCCAAAAAGGTCATCGAAGTCCCCGTGGAGCCAGAACCCATCAAAACCGGCGACCAGATGGCGGACGGCGTGATCGCCCAGGGGCAGGAGGCGATGAAAAAGCTCCGCAAGCTGAACGAAGGCATCAAGGACCCGCTGCTGACCGCCCAGATCAACAGGATGGAGATCGCCTGCGACGGGATCTTCCGGGCGATTGCGGACAAACCCTCAAGGAGCGGTCAGGTGCGGCGGTTCATGAACTATTACCTGCCCACCTCCCTCAAGCTGCTGGAAAGCTATCAGAAGCTGACCGCGGTTTCCGTCGGCCAGCAGAACGTCGAGACCACCCGGGTGCGCATCCGCGAAAGCATGGGGATGATCGCCGACGCCTTCGAAAAGCAGCTGGACAATCTGTATGAGGACGTCGCCGTGGACATCACCACAGACATCGAGGTCATGGAATCCATGCTCAAGGGCGAGGGCCTGAAATAAACGGCTGACACCAACGCAAAATAGAGACGGAGGGCAATAAAATGGCAAACGATATCCCCACCCTGACCCTGACCCCCGATATTCCGGAACTGACCGTGGATCCCGAAGGGAAAGCGATGATGGAAACCCCCGGCCAAAAGCCGGTGGAACCCGCGATAACCGCCCTTTCGCCGGAAGAGCAGAAGGCGGCGGAGGAATTCGCCAAGCAGATTGACGTGCGGGACGCCAATGTGGTGCTGCAGTACGGCGCAGCCGCCCAAAAGAAGGTTTCCAGCTTTTCCGAGAGCGCCCTTCAAAAGGTGAGCAACAAGGACCTCGGCGCCGTGGGAGACATGATGGCCAATCTGATGGTTCAGCTCAAGGGCTTCTCGGCAGAGGCGGAGGAAAGGGGCTTTTTGGGCCTGTTCAAAAAAGGCGGCAGGAAGATCGCCGCTTTGAAGGCGCGCTACGAAAAGGCCGCCGTCAACGTGGACCAGATCGCGAACATGCTGGAAGACCACCAGGTAACCCTTTTGAAGGACATCGCGGTGCTGGATAAGATGTACGAGGCGAACCTCGCCTACTTTAAAGAATTGACGATGTACATCGCCGCCGGCAAGATGCGGCTGGAGGAGGTCCGAAACACCGAGCTGGCGCAATTGCGGGAAAAAGCGCAAAAGACCGGCCTTCCGGAGGACGCCCAGGCGGCCAACGACCTGGCGAACATGTGCAACCGGTTCGAAAAGAAGCTGCACGATCTGGAACTGACGCGCAACATCTCCATCCAGATGGCGCCCCAGATCCGCATGATCCAGAACAACAACAGCCTGATGGCGGAAAAGATCCAGTCCTCCATCGTGAACACCATTCCCCTTTGGAAGAGCCAGATGGTCATCGCCCTGGGTCTGGCCCATTCCCAGGCGGCGATGGAAGCCCAGCGCGCCGTGTCGGATACCACCAACGAGCTGCTGAGAAAAAATGCCGACGCCTTGAAACTGGGCACCATCGAAACCGCCAAGGAATCCGAGCGCGGCATCGTGGACATCGAAACCCTGCAGTACACCAACCAGTCCCTCATCAGCACCCTGGACGAGGTGCTCAAAATCCAGCAGGAAGGCAGGGAAAAGCGCAGGGCCGCCGAGGCGGAGCTTCTGCGCATCGAGGGCGAACTGAAGAACAAGCTGCTTGAAATGCGCGGCTGAAGGATGGATACAGGATCATAAGCATAGATAAGGAAAGAAAATGGTCAAAAAGCTGAAACGTCGCGGCGTTGCCGCTATCATCGCCGCAGTGGTGATGGTGCTCACCTTTTTCGCTTCGGGGGGCGCGAAACTCTCCGCCCTGAGAAGCGAGGCGGACAGGATCTTTTACAGCGGAGAGAGGGGCGACGGGCTTTCGATTTACGGCGACCTGAATACCCGGCTGGATTGTGCCTACAACATGGGCATCATCGCGCGAAGAAGCGGCGGGGAAGGGAGCGGCGAACTCGGCGCCGTCCAGTCCGCCTATGACGCGCTGGCGCAGGCGCTGAACAGCAACGCCCCCAAAGGAAGCCTTGCCGCGCTGAACAGGGAGCTTTCCAACGCGGTGGAAACCCTTTACCGCGCCATGGAGGGCTATGCGCTTTCGGACACGGACGAGACCCTTGTCGCCCGGCAGTACCGGAACTTCCTCTCCGCCAACGACACGATCTCCCACGGCGGCTATAATCTCCACGCTGCGGAGTTTAACCAGACCCTTTCCGCGTTTCCGGCGAACGTCATCGCGTTGTTTGCCGGCGTTTCCCCCCTGGATTATTTTCGCTGACGCTGAATCGGCTTTTGCCAGAAGGAGACTGACTTGAAAAGACTGACCGGCCTGTTTGCGCTCGTACTTTGTGCGGCGATGCTGCTTCTGCCCTGTTCCGCCCTGGCCATCGAGGTGGTCAAGCCGACGGAACAACTTTACGTCGCGGATTACAGCGGCGTGATAACCCCGGAAACGGAGCGACACATCGTCGAAACCAACCAAAGGCTCTACGAAGAAACAGGAGCCCAGATCGCCATTGTGACGGTGGACTTCATCGGTTCCGCGGACATCGAGGATTACGCCTATACCCTCATCAACGAATGGGGCGTGGGCTCCAAGGAACGGCAAAACGGCATCGTGCTGCTTTTGGTGATCGGCAACGACGATTACTGGATCACCGTGGGAAGCGGCATCGAACAGTACCTTTCTTCCGGCGAACTGGGGGATATCCTGTACGACTATCTGGAGACGGATTTCGCCAACAAGAACTACGACGCCGGTGTCAAAAAGACCTTCGACGAGCTGGTTTCCCGGGTGTATGCCATCTACCCGCCGACTTCCTCCGGCGGCCAGAATCCCGGCGGAAATTACGTCCCGCCCCAGCAGAACGCGGGCGGCTATGATCCATACCACCGCGGCCCGTCGGTGTGGGGCGTGCTGGGCTCGATTTTCGGCATCGTGGCGATCGTGGTAATCATCATCTCCGTCGTTGCCGTCTGCGGCGCCTGCGGCGGCGGGGGCGGCGGAAGGCGATATATCGTCGGCGGGCCGCGGGTTTCCTTCTGGGGTCCGATGTTCTGGTTCCCCAGAAGGCCCAGAGGACCCCGCCCGCCCCCCGGCGGACCGCGGCCCCGGGGACCGAGACCCGGCGGGTTTGGCGGCTTTGGCGGCTTCGGCGGCGGAGGAGGCCGCGGCGGTGGAGCCGGCCGTTCCGGCTTCGGCGGTTTCGGAGGAGGTGGTCGTTCCGGCGGTTTCGGCGGCGGCCGGGGCGGCGGCTTTGGCGGCGGGGGCGGCCGGGGCGGCGGCGCCGGTCGGGGAAGATAGCGGCAAACGCCCGAGCGGGGTTTTGCCGCAACCCAAGCATCCGCTGCGTGACTTTCACCAAAAATTCAAGCAAACAATCCCCGACGGGTTTTCCCGCCGGGGATTGTTCAATGTCATGGGGGTAAACAGTGATGGAATCGGGATTGCGCGGAGGATCTGCGCGAACTTGCGCTACTCTTCCTGCTTTTTTGCCGGGGATTTGCGGGTGCGCTTGGGCGCGGCGGGCTTATCTTCCGCCGTTTCCTGCGCCTTCTTCCTGCCGCCACTTTTTGGCTTTTCCCCGGCGCTGTCCTGTTCTTTCTTTGGCGCCCTCTTCGCGGCGGGTTTTTTCGGTTTTCGCCGCCTTCTTTTCCTCCGCCGGCGCGATTTCCGGCTGTGGCTCGGCTTCGTTCATCGCGCTTTGGTGCGCTTCCTTGGATTCGGGGACCGGCTCCTCCGCCGGCGCAAAGGGAGCGAGCAGCTGGTCATACAGCGAAAGGTATTTTTTCGCGGAAGAGCTCCAGCTGAAATCCTGGGCCATCGCCCGGCGCATCATGCGGGTCCAGGGGGCCTTGTCGTGGTAATAGTTGGCGGCGGCCTCGATGGTAAAGAGCATTTCGTGGGCATTGTAATTCGCGAAGGAAAAACCGGTGCCCTCGTCGGTATAGCGGTTGTAGGGCTGCACGGTATCCCGCAATCCGCCGGTTTCCCGCACGATGGGGATGGTGCCGTAGCGCATGGCCATCATCTGGGTCACGCCGCAGGGTTCGAACTGGGAGGGCATGAGCAGCATGTCCGCTCCGGCGAAAATCCGGTGGCTCAGGGCGGCGCTGTACTCGATTCTGGTGGCGAACCTGCCCGGGTACCGCCAGGACGCCCAGCCGAAAAGGTCGTGGTACCGCTGTTCCCCGTTGCCCAGCACGACGAACTGAAGATCTGTGCGCATGATGTCGTCGATCACGCGGTCGATCAGGTCGATGCCCTTCTGCTCCGTCAGCCTGGAAACCATGGCGACGATGGGAACCTCCGGCTCCACTTCAAGGCCCAGGTCCCGCTGCAGCGCCGCCTTGCATTCCGCCTTGCCGGACAGGTCGTCCGCGGAAAAATGGGCGGGGATGACCGGGTCGGTTTCGGGATCGTATTCCTCCGGATCGATGCCGTTGAGGATGCCGGTCAGCACGTTGTTTCTGGCGCGGAGCAATCCGTCCAGCCGCTCGCCGAAATAGGGGGTCTGGATTTCCTGGGCGTAGGAGGGGGAGACGGTGGTCACTACGTCCGAAAAGACGATGCCGCCCTTTAAGAAATTGATGCAGCCGTAATACTCCAAAAGGTCCGTCTGGAAGTATTCATCCCCGATGCCTAAAAGATCGTCGATGAAAAGCCAGGGGAAGATGCCCTGATACCGCAAATTGTGGATGGTGAAGACGGTACGAACGTCCCTCAAAAGAGGGTTAGAACGGTACTGGGTGACGAGCAGCGGCGCGATCATGCCGGTCTGCCAGTCGTTCAGGTGCAAAATGTCCACCGAAAGGTTCAGCCGGACGATGGTTTCCAAAACCGCGCGGCAGAAGAAGGCATAGCGCTCCCCTTCGTAATTGCCGGAGCTGTATACCCCTTCGTTGCCGAAGTAGTACTCGTTGTCGATGAAGTAATAGGTGATGCCGTTGTGCACAAGGGACAAGACACCGCAATACTGCCGCCGCCAGCCCAGATTGACGTGAAAGACCTGTTCCGTCTTCATCCGGGATTTGAAGTGCTCGGGAATATCCCTGTATTTCGGCAGAATGACGCGGGCGTCCACCCCTTCCTTGGAAAGGGCGACGGGCAGGGTGCCGATGACATCGGCCAGACCCCCGGTTTTGATGAAGGGGGTGCATTCGGATGCGGCAAATAACAGTTTCATGGACACTCCACTCCTTGAGGCTGTTCAAAATGCGTTTCGGCAGGGCGGAATCGGTCTCGCCCGACCGCAAACCGTCAAAATCAAAGCGGGTTTTTTGGTCAACTGGGGGCGCTTTTGCCTATTTTTCGGCAAGAAGGGCAGAAAATTCTCACGCGCGCGGCGGAACGTGGGCTTCGCGGCGGACCGGACAAACGCAGTCCGCATTTCTTGCGTTACACCACAGCGTTTTTGCGGATGACCACCGGGAAGTTTTCCGTCCCCAAGAGCCTTCTGTCCCTGCGGACGAGGACGCCCTTGTCCAGGATGACGTTTTCCAGTTCCGCGCCTTCGGAAATCTCACTGCCCTGCATCAGGATGCAGTTGCGCACCTTTGCGCCCCGGTCGATGCGCACGCCGCGGAACAGGATGCAGTTTTCGACGTAACCCTCGATGGTGCAGCCGTCCGCCACCATGGAGTTTTTCACCTCCGCACAGCCTGCGTAGCGGGCGGGGGGCTCGTCCTTGACCTTGGTGTAAATCGGCGTTTCGGAGGAGAACAGGTCGGACCGGACATCGTCCCGAAGAAGCGCCATATTCTCCCGAAAATAGGCGCTCAATGAACCCACCCTTGCCACGTGGTCGTCGTACCTAAAGCCGAAAACCTTCAAAGAATCCAGCCGCCTGAACACGATGTCCCGGATAAAGTCGGTATAACCCCTGCCCGCGGACTCGTCCAGCAGGTGCAAAAGCAGCACCTTTTCGATGATCATGCAGTCCATGTAGCAGTTGTGGGACTTGGGGCGCAGGGAATCGATCTCCATATCCGTTATTCTGCCCCGCTCGTTCAGGATAAAGCGCACTTCTTCCAGCACTTCCGGCCCCGACGGCTTGTCCGCCGGTTCGATGTTGTAGAAAAAGGTAATGTCCGCCCCGTTGGCCATGTGCTCCACCATCGCCTTTTCATAGGAGGTGTTATAAAGGGTCTTGGTGGTCATGAAGATGCAGTATTCGTAGGGCACCTTTTCAAGATAGTCGATGGAGCCGCGAATCGCGTCCACATCCCCGCGAAAAGAACCGGTGTTTTCCCTGGTGAAAAATGGGGTGAGCAAAAAAAGGCCATCCTTTTTGCGGTGCAGGTCCCAGGGAGCGCCGCCGCCCACATGGTCCATCAGGGAGTTGTAATTCCTGTGGGTGATGACGCCGACATTGGTGATTCCGGTGTTCACCAGATTGGAAAGGGGAAAGTCGATGGCCCGGTACCGCCCGCCAAAGGGCAGCGCAGCGATGGAGCGTTCGACGGTGAGTTCCTTTAAGTGGGTATTGCTGTCGTCGGCATAGATCAGGCCGAAAGCGTTGTTGATCATGGCTTTGCCTCCCCCTTATGCGTTGAAGTCGAAGGTGGTATCCAGCATGACGCCCTTTGGGATGTGGGTGCTGGGGGGGATGATGGTGTTTTCGCCCACCACGGCGATGCCGTCATTTTCCGGCTCACCCTGGGGCTCCAGCTCGCCGATGGAGCAATTTTCCCCCACGATGACGTTTTCGCCCACAATCGCCTTGAAGATCCGGGCGTTTTTGCCGATCACCGCATTGGGCATGATGACGGAATCCACCACCACCGAGCCTTCTTCGATGGTGCAGCCCGTGAACAGCACGCTATGGGTGACGTGGCCCAGGACGGTGCAGCCCTCGGACACCACCGAGCGGGTCACACTGGCGCCTTCGCCGATATAATGCCCGGGTTTGCTCTGGGTGCGGCTGTAAATCCGCCAGTCCGAGCTGAAAAGGTCAAAGGCGGGGGGTTCTTCCAGCAAGTCCATGTTGGACTCCCAGAGGCTCAAAATCGTCCCCACGTCCTTCCAGTAGCCGGAAAAGGAATAGGCGTACAGCTTCTGCCCGGCGGCGAGCATGGCGGGGATGATGTCCTTGCCGAAGTCGTTGTGGCTGTTTGGGTTTTTCTCGTCGGCGATCAGGTAGCGCTTCAGCACCGGCCAGGTGAAGATGTAGATGCCCATGCTGGCTTTGTTGGACCTGGGATTTTTCGGCTTTTCCTGGAACTCGGTGATGCGGTCGTCCGCGTCGGTGTTCATGATCCCGAAGCGGGAGGCCTCCTCCAGCGGAACGGGCAGCACGGCGATGGTGCAGTCCGCGTTTCTTGCGATGTGGCTTTTGAGCATGGCGGCGTAATCCATCTTGTAGATATGGTCGCCGGAAAGCACCAGCACATACTGGGGGCTGTACTGGTCGATGAAGGCGATGTTCTGGAAGATGGCGTTTGCCGTGCCGCGGTACCATTCGCCGGTGTCCCCCACGGAATAGGGGGGGAGGACGAAAGCCCCGCCCTCGTTGCGGTTCAGGTCCCAGGGCCCGCCGTTGCCGATGTAGCGGTTCAGCTCCAGAGGCCGGTACTGGGTGAGCACGCCGACGGTGTCGATATCCGAGTTGATCAGGTTGGAAAGCGGAAAATCGATGATGCGGAATTTCCCGCCGTAGGGCACGGCGGGCTTGGCCGTCCGGCTGGTCAGCACGCCGAGGCGGCTTCCCTGACCGCCGGCGAGCAGCATCGCCACAACCTTCTTCGGTCTCATGGGCATCCTCCTTTAAGAATCAAAATGATTGCAAATGGAAAGCATCGCGGCGCCCGCCGCGAAGAAACGCAAAAATCCCCTAAAAGCCCCGCTTTGTGCCCGCGGCTCAGACCGCATGTTCTTTCTTTAAGGCGGGGGTGTGGGTTTTTGGTGCTTCACACTTTGGGAAAATGCCGCCTGCTTTCGCGGAAATCTCTTGCAACTGGGCGGTTTGGGCAAGGCTTTCATAGGGATCGGCAGGGGAATCCTTCACCCCGGCGGGTTTGACCCTGCCTTCGCCGGCTTCCGGGGAAAACCGCAAAAACACCCCGCCCAAAGGCGGCAGCCGGAAGACGATGGATTGGAAAAATCCGTTTTCCGCCCAGTGTTCGGTGCGGCGGGGGACGGTGTTCACCACGCCGGTGCCGCCGAAGCGCTCGTCGTCCGAATTCAGCGCTTCGAAGTAGATCCCCGCCCGGGGAACGCCCAGGCGGAACGCCTCCACGGGGTTGGGGGTGAAGTTGAAGGCGCAGACCATCAGCTCGTCCGGCTTTTCGCCCATTCTGGCAAAGGCGGCGATGGAACGGTCCGCGTCGTTTACCGAAAGCCACTGGAACCCGTCCCAGGAATCGTCGATCTCGTAAAGGGCGGGGGTGGAAACGTA
>JBMNTV010000056.1:0-13169 GCA_050945915.1 Christensenellales bacterium | reverse complement strand
GCGGGTATCCCCACCTGCGCCGTCCGAGGAAACAACGATTTCGGCTCCGACGCGCCGGACGAAGCCACCCTGTCCCTTGGCGGCGTTCAGATTTACTGCACCCACGGCCACAAGTTCGGCGTCTCTTTTTCCCTGAATCGGCTGTATTACAGGGCAAGGGAGAAGGACGCGGCCATCGCTCTTTTCGGGCACACCCACCGGCCACTATTGGACAATATTGGCGGATTGATCCTGCTCAACCCCGGTTCGGTCGCCTATCCGCGAGGAAACTACGCCCCCACGTTTGCCCTGCTGGACATAAAGGGCGGTATGGTCATCCCGAAGATCGAATTTGTTTACAAATAAATTTGTGTTGATTTGATGGTCTCTCCCTGTTGACACAGCCACATTTCGGTGCTATACTTTTTAGGCGTTGGCAGTGGTGAGCGACGGACGAGCGCCTGTAGCTCAGCAGGATAGAGCAACGGCCTTCTAAGCCGTAGGTCCCGGGTTCGAATCCCTGCAGGCGCGCCACATTTTTTTGCATCATGTATGGTGGGTATAGCGCAGGTGGTTAGCGCGCCAGATTGTGGCTCTGGAGGCCGTGGGTTCGAGTCCCACTATCCACCCCATTTTAAAAACGCAATCCTGCCTTTGCGGGACTGGAGTTCCCCCGCTCGTTGGCCGTCAGGAGTGTTTCGTTTGTAATAGGTGTGGCGGTAGCTCTTCGTAGTGCGCAATACGGTGGGGTGTAGCCAAGCGGTAAGGCACGGGGCTTTGACTCCCGCATTCGCAGGTCCGAATCCTGCCACCCCAGCCATCCTTATGACTCATTAGCTCAGTTGGTAGAGCACTTGACTTTTAATCAAGGGGTCCGGAGTTCGAGCCTCCGATGAGTCACCAGCCTTTCCCCGGTCGCCGCGCCGGCCATGACCCTCTTGCAACATGATCGTGCGGGCGTGGCGGAATTGGCAGACGCGCCGGATTTAGGTTCCGGTGCTTAACAGCGTAAGAGTTCAAATCTCTTCGTCCGCACCAATCTGCTTTCCCCCTTTCGGGGTAACCTTGCGGGTGTGGCTCAATGGTAGAGCTCCAGCCTTCCAAGCTGGCTGCGTGGGTTCGATTCCCATCACCCGCTCCAAATGAATCATACCCGGACAGGCCAACGGGACAAACAAGCCGACCTTGCGTCGGCTTGTTTTTATTTGCTTGTTTTGCACATTCATCACTTGCATGTGCTTTCCCGGGTTTTTCAGCTTTCCTTCTTTGTGCGATGCAAAGGAATCTATCTTTCATCACGATTCAACAGTATTCTTACTTTGTATTACATTTCGCAAACTTTTCAGCATTATGCGCATGATTTTTGATGGATTTTTTCTTGGGATTTTGCTATACTAAACACAAAGCTGGGATTATTTGCTGGCTTGAACCTGAACACCAGAATGCAGCGCAAAGCGCAAACTCCTTTAATACTGCGAAAGCTGTATAATATAATGAAAGAATTGAGTTGATACGAATGAGTAAACCCAAAATCGTCGCAATCGTCGGCTCCCTGAAGAAGTGGTCCTACAACCGCCAGTTGGCAATGGCGGCAAAGAATCTGATCGGCAATCGGGCCGATTTTGAGCTGCTTGAGTATTCCGACGTCCCCTTTATGAATGAGGACATCGAGTTTCCCACGCCGGAACCCGTCAAACGCGTGCGCGAAGCCGTCAAGGCGGCGGACGGCGTCTGGTTCTTTACCCCGGAACACAACCATTACTTCCCCGCAGCTCTTAAGAACCTGATCGATTGGCTCTCCCGCCCCACGGGGGACGACGAACCCCCGATTCTCGCCGGAAAGCCCGCCGCCGTGAGCGGAATCAGCATCGGCATGAGCGGCACCGCAATCGCCCAGGACCATTTGGTGACCCTGATCAGCTATTTGAACATGAAGGTGATGAACGCCCCCAGGCTGACCATTCCTTATGGCAAGAAGCAGCTGAACGAGGGCGGCCTCCTCAGCCTGACCGTGAGCGCGCCCTTCCTGGAGGAGCAGGTCAACGCGTTCCTGAACTTTCTGCAGAACAAGTGATCCTCCACCCCGATGGGCTTCCAATGAAATAACGACCGTCCAAAGGCGCGCTTGCCGCGCCTTTTTGCTGCCTTTGCTGCCGGATTCAGGAAAATCATAAATAAGGGCATATTCATATGATGCGATTGCGTCGTTCCCATCGGTCCTATCCATGGATTCGCCTTTTCAAGGCGCAATCGCCACGGTCATGCAATGAAATGGCTGTTGGGGTAACAGGCCTTGCCAAGATGCCGAAACGCTCCATTCCCCTTTCTGACCGGATGATTAGAAGGAAGCAGAACTCCCCCGGTTTGCGGGGGAGTTTTGTGATCCTGCTTATTTGAGCAGCCTGCTTCCGGGTTTTACTGCGACGGATCCCGCCTTGCACAGCGGGCAGTCCTCTTCTTCCCAGCTCACCACTTCCATCGAAAGCACGGCTTGGAACGGCACGCCGAAATCCACTTTGCCATTGCTTCTGTCCACAATTGAGCCGACGCCCACCACATTTCCGCCGGATTCGCGGATCAGTTCAATGACTTCCCGCACGCTGCCGCCGGTGGTGACCACGTCTTCGCAGACCAGGACGTTTTCTCCGGGTTTGATTCCAAACCCGCGCCGGAAGGTCATTTTTCCGTCCTGACGCTCGGCAAAGATATTCCGTACGCCCAGGCATTCCGCCGTCTGATACGCGATGATGATCCCGCCCACCGCGGGCCCTGCCACAAGGTCGATGTCCTGGCCAAGAAAGGCGTCCGCCAGTTCGCGGCAAAGCAGTTTGGCATAGTTGGGATACTGGAACAGCTGGGCACACTGCATGTAATGGTCGCTGTGCCTGCCGCTCGTCAGCTGAAAATGCCCCTCCAGCATCACGCCGGTTTCCTTGAAAATCGCAATGATTTCTTCCCTTGTCATTGATTACTCCTTTCAGTCCACCAGTGCGCCCGTCAGTTCCCGAACGGCGGCTATCTGGTTTTGTTCGCAAAAATCCCGCAGCTCGTCGATGATCCGCGGCAGCGCCAGGGGATCAAACACCGTCGCGCTGCCCACCATCACCGCGCTCGCCCCGGCGAGCATGAACTCCGCCACATCCCTGCCGGTCATGATCCCGCCCATGCCGATGATGGGCAGCCCCACGGCTTTGGACGCTTCGTAAACCATGCGCAGGGCAACGGGCTTGATCGCGGGACCGGAGAGACCGCCGGTTTTGTTCGCGATGATCCTCCTTCGCGCCACGGGGTCGATGGCCATTCCCGTCAGCGTGTTGATGAGGGAAATCGCGTCCGCCCCCCCTGCTTCCGCTGCCCGGGCATTGTCCGGTATGGAGGATACATTCGGCGTCAGTTTGACGATCAGCGGCTGGGCGCAGTGTTTCTTGGCGACTTTGGTTACTTGTTCCACCATCCTGGGGTCGACGCCAAAAGCCACGCCCCCTTCTTTGACGTTCGGGCAGGAGATGTTCAGCTCCACCATGTCCACCGCCGTATCCTGCAGCTTTTCTGTCATCAGGGCGTAATCCTCCACCGAGGAGCCGGCGACGTTGGCGATGATGACGGTGCCGAGCTTTTTCATTTCCGGCAGGATGTTTTTGACGAAATCGTCGATCCCCGGGTTCTGAAGCCCGACGGCGTTCAGCATCCCCGCCGGGGCTTCAGCGATCCTGGGAGAGGGATTCCCTTCTCTGCGCTGGGGCGTCAGCCCCTTTGAGGAGATGCCCCCGAGCAGGGAAACATCGAAGAACGCGCCATATTCAAAGCCGAAGCCAAAGGTGCCGGAGGCGGCGATCACCGGATTCTTGAAGTTGACGCCGCAAATGCTGACGGATAGATCCACGCTCATAGTACCACCTCCGAAAGGGGGAATACCGGCCCGTCCACGCAGACGCGGCGGTTCACAATGCCGTTTTCGACCCGGATGCCCACGGCGCAGCCCAGGCACGCCCCCACCCCGCAGCCCATGCGCTCCTCAAGGGATACAAAGGCGGGGGTGCTTGGCGGGAGCGCGCGTTGCAGCGCCTGAAACATCGGCTTTGGCCCGCAGGCAAACACTGGGGAATCCTCCCCCTGGGCGATCAACCCGTCCACAGCGAATCCTTTCCGGCCGATGGTTCCGTCGTCCGAAAAGAGCCTGACTTCGCACCCTAGAGTCGAAAAACCCTCGGCAAGAATGGCGTATTCCGCGCTGCGGAAACCGAGGAAGGCATCCACCTGCGCCCCGGATTGACGCAAGCAGCGCGCCAGGAACAAAAGCGGCGCGACGCCGATTCCGCCGCCCAACAGCCTGGTTTTTTTTACCCCTTCGATGGGGAATCCCCTGCCGATGGGCCCGGTGGCAACGAGCTCAGTCCCCGGTTTGGCTTTGGCAAGGGATTTGGTCCCTTCGCCTTTCACAACATAGGCGATTTTCAGCGAGCCATCGCAAATGTCGCACACGCTGATGGGCCGACGCAGGCTCAAAGCGGCGTTGGGAACCCGGATGTGCAGAAACTGGCCAGGCTGAACCTCTTTGAAGAAGGCGGGATCCAGACAGGCGAGGTCCATGCGGAAGGTGTCCTTCGCGATGGGTGTGTTTTCGATGATGACAAAGGTTCTTTCTTTCATATCAGACATCCTGTAAGGCGATCAGTTCAGGCTCGATCATACTCTTTCTCGATTTCAGCGCCTGCACCAGAGCTTTGACCGTATCTGCGCTGGTCAGACAGGGGATGCTGCGTTCCGTCGCCAGGCGGCGCAACCGGAATCCGAAGCGCCTGCGCTCTCTCCCGTGGGTGGGGGTGTTGACCACCAGCACCGCCCTGCCCTCCTCGATCAGCTGTTCGGCGGACAGGCTCCCCGGCTCCTTGGTGACCACGGATGCGCCCACGAAGCTCTGGTTCAGAACGTTTGCGGTGCCTGTGGTGGCGTAGATGTCGTACCCGAGGACGGAAAGGTCGATGGCCAGGTCCACCATCTCGTTTTTGTCATTGTCGGCGACGGAGAAGATCACCGCGCCGGAATCCGGCAATGTCAGCCCGGCAGCGCACAGGCCCTTGTACAGCGCTTCGGGAAGGCTCCGGCCTAAACCCAGCACCTCGCCCGTGGATTTCATCTCCGGTCCGAGGGTGATTTCCACCTCCGGCAGCTTATCCAGCGAGAAAACCGGCACCTTGACGGCGGTGCAGTGCGCATCCGGCGCAAGTCCCGCGCCAAAGCCCATTCCCGCGATGCGTTCGCCCAGCATGGCGCGGGTGGCCACCTCCGGCAGGGGAATTCCGGTGACCTTGCTGATAAACGGCACCGTACGGGAAGAGCGGGGGTTGACCTCGATGACATAGACATCCTCGTTGTGCAGGATGTACTGGATGTTTACAAGGCCTTTGACGCGCAGCGCGTCCGCCAGCTTCTTCGTCGCTTCGATGAGCTTGCTCTTGGCCTTGCCGGAAATGTCCTTCGCGGGGTAGACGGAGATCGAGTCCCCGGAATGGATGCCTGCGCGTTCCACGTGCTCCATGATGCCCGGGATCAGAAGGTCATAGCCGTCCGCAACGGCGTCCACCTCCACCTCCTTGCCCCGAAGGTATTTGTCGATCAGCACGGGATGCTCCTGCTTTTCCCTGCCGATGATGTCCATAAACTCTGCCACGCCCTGTTCGTTATAGGCGAGGGTCATCCCCTGCCCCCCCAGGACGTAGGACGGGCGCACCAGCACGGGATATCCCAGTTCTTCCGCAACTTTGAGGGCCTCCTCTTTGGTGAACACCGTGTAGCCCTTCGGGCGCTTCAGGCCGACCTGCTCCAGCAGCGCGTCGAAGCGCTCCCGGTCCTCCGCGGCGTCGATGTCCGAAAGCGCGGTGCCGAAGAGCTGAAAACCTGTGTCCACCACGGGTTTTGCCAGCTTGATGGCCGTCTGGCCGCCAAACTGGACGACGACGCCTGCGGGCTGCTCCCGCTCGAGGATGTTGCAAACCTCCTCCGGGGTGAGGGGCTCGAAATACAGGGTGTCCGCTGTATCGTAATCTGTGGAGACGGTCTCCGGGTTGTTGTTGATCATGATCGTGTGGAACCCCTGCTTTTTCAGCGCCCAGGCGCAGTGCACGCAGCAGTAGTCGAACTCCACGCCCTGGCCGATGCGGATGGGGCCGGAACCGAGGACCACCGCCGTCTCCCCCCGCCGCTTGACCCTTTCCCCTTCCTGGCCGTACACGGAGTACAGGTAGTCGCCCAGCCCGCCGGGGGCATGGGGGCAGGTGTCCACCACTTTAAAATTCGGAATCACGCCCAGGGACTTGCGCCTTTTTCGGACTTCTTCCGCAGTGATTCCCGTCAGCATGGCGATGGCGACGTCCGAAACGCCGCGGATTTTCGCTTGAAGCAAGAGTTCCTTTGTCAGGCCGTTTGCCCCTGCCTGTTCGATGGCGGCTTCCATCTCGCACATGCCTTTCATGCGTTCCAGGAACCACCAGTCGATTTTCGTCGCTTCGTAGATTTCCGTAAGGGGTACGCTGCGGCGGATGGACTCAAAGACGAAGAAGATCCGCTCGTCCCCCTGGTAGCGCAACATTTTTGCCACTTCTTCGTCCGAAAGCGCCATCAGGCGGGGGGAACGCAGGGAGTAAGCGTTCAGTTCCAAAGAGCGCAGCGCCTTGAGGAAGGCGGCCTCGAAGGTCTCACCGATGGCCATGACCTCCCCTGTCGCCTTCATTTTGGTGCCGATCTGCTTATCCGCGGCGGTGAACTTGTCAAAGGGCCAGCGGGGCATCTTCAAGACGGTGTAGTCCACCACCGGCTCGAACAGCGCGTGGGCCTTGTTCCGGCCGAGGAGGATTTCGTCCAGCCGGTAGCCCAGGGCGATCTTGGTGGCCACCCGGGCGATGGGGTAGCTCGTCGCCTTGGATGCCAACGCGGACGAGCGGGAAAGCCTGGGGTTGACCTCGATCAGGTAATACTCCATGGAATCAGGCTTCAGGGCGAACTGCACGTTGCAACTCCCTTCGATGCCCAGTTCCCGGATGATTTTGATGGCGGAATTGCGCAGCATGGAAAGCTGGGCGTTGGTCAGGCTCTTGCAGGGCGCTACGACGATGGAATCCCCCGTGTGGATGCCCACGGGGTCGATGTTCTCCATATTGCAGATGGAAAGGGCGTTGTCCGCCGAGTCCCGGATGACCTCGAACTCGATCTCCTTCCAACCGGCGATGGAGCGCTCGATGAGGCACTGGTGGACGCGGCTGCTTTTCAGCCCGCCCTGACAGACCTCCCGCAGTTCTTCCTCGTCCTTCGCCATGCCGCCGCCGGTGCCACCCAGAGTGTACGCCGGGCGGACAATCACCGGGTACCCGATGCGATTGGCAAACCCGACGGCTTCCTCCACGGTATGGACGATAATGTTGTCCACCACCGGTTCGCCGATCTTTTGCATCGTGTCCCGGAACGCCTCCCGGTCCTCCGCCTTGAAGATGGCGGAAGCGGAGGTGCCGATCAGCTCCACCCCCATCTTTTTGAGGTATCCGCTCTCGTGCAGCTCCATGGCGAGGTTCAGTCCGGTCTGGCCGCCCAGGGTGGGCAGCAGGCTGTCCGGTCGTTCCTTTTCGATGATCCTCTTGACGGTCGCCGCGTCCATGGGCTCGATATACACCCGGTCTGCCATGGCGGGGTCGGTCATGATCGTCGCCGGGTTGGAGTTGACCAGGACGATTTCCACCCCTTCTTCCCGAAGGGCGCGGCAGGCTTGGGTGCCGGCGTAATCGAACTCGGCGGCCTGGCCGATGACGATCGGACCGGAGCCGATCACCATCGTCTTTTTGATCGTGGGTTTTTTGGGCATCTTTCACCTCGCGATAGAAAATTTATCCAATCCTGTCGCCAAGGGCTGACAGCAGGTCGTCTTTCATTCTCAGCGCTTCGTTTCTGGCGGCGTCGGCAAAATGGACGCCGGGCTGCTTTCTGTATGCGCACATGATGGAGCGGGACGCGTTGACGATGGCGCCGCCGCCTTTTGGATCAAAGCTCTTTGCGATTCCCTCGGCCGTGCCGCCCTGGGCGCCGTATCCGGGGATCAGAAAGAAAGTGTTGGGCAGCAGGCTGCGCAGGCGGGCACCCTGTTCCGGGTAAGTCGCCCCCACCACCGCGCCGACTGCGGAATAGCCGCTTTTTCCGATCAATTCTTCGCCCCATCGGGCAGTCATGAGTCCGACGTGTTCGTAAATCGGCCTGCCGTCGGCGATTAAATCCTGAATCTCGCCGCCGGAGGGGTTGCTGGTCTTGACAAGGACGAAGATCCCCTTGCCGCATTTGGCGCAGGCGTCCGCGAAGGGCTTGATTCCGTCCGTCCCCAAGTAAGGGTTGACGGTCACAATGTCCGCCGCAAAGGCGGGCTGGCTTTTTTCCCCTGCAGGGGTGCCGGAAAGAAAGGCGTGGGCGTAGGCTTCGGCGGTGGAGCCGATGTCTCCGCGCTTGACGTCCGCGATGACGATCAGTCCCGCCTGCTTTGCGTAGTTCAGCGTGCGCAAAAAGGCCTTCATGCCCTCTAAGCCGTACATTTCATAAAACGCGACCTGAACCTTGACCGCCGGGACAATATCCGCCACGGCGTCGATCAGGGCGCGGTTAAAATCGAAGATCGCTTCGCCGGCGCTTTTTTGAAAGTCCGCGCCGGGGTTGAAGAATCCTTCCGGAAGGTACTCCACCCGCGTATCCAGGCCCACCGCCGTGGGGTTCTGCTTTTTTGTGATCGCGTTCGCCAATGCATCCATGATGTTCATTCTTACCTCCTGGCCCGGACGATACCGTCCATCATCGTGCATACTACTTTGCCCCTGTATGTTTTGTTCAGGAAGGGGGAGTTTGCGCTTTTTGAATGCAGGTTTTCTTCCGTGTAGACGATTTCCGCCTTGGGATCCGCGATTGCTATGTCCGCGGGCAGGCCTTCGGCGATCAGTCCGCCCACGACCCCCAGGATCTCCGCCGGTCGGCAGGACATGCGCTGCACCAGCTGTTCAGGGGTAAGTACTCCCGGTTCGATGAGGTTGGTCACAGCCAGGGAAAAGGCGGTTTCGAGCCCGATGATCCCGTTGGGAGCGCATTGGAATTCCACGCGCTTCTCGTCCCGGGAATGGGGCGCGTGATCGGTGGCGATGGCGTCGATGGTGCCGTCTGCAAGGCCGCGCTTGATGGCTTCCACATCCTCCGCCGTCCGAAGGGGCGGGTTCATCTTTGCGTTGGTGTCGTATTCTTTGCACAGCTCATCCGTTGCCGAGAAGTAATGCGGGCAGGTTTCGCCGGTGGCGGGCACGCCGCGCCGCTTTGCCTGGCGCAGCAGCTCCACGCCGCCCTTGGTGGAGATATGGGCGATGTGGACCCTGGTGCCATAGGCTTCGGCGAGCAGCAGCTCTCGGGCGAGTATGACTTCCTCCGCCGCGCGGGAGATGCCCTTTAAACCGCACAGCGCAGAAGTGATGCCCTCGTTCATGACGCCTTCGCCGGCGATGGACAGATCCTCGCAGTGGGAAATCAGCAAAGCATCAAACCCCTTGGCATATTGCAGCGCAAGGCGCATCCGGTTGGCGTCCTCCACAGGGCGACCATCGTCCGAGAATGCCACAGCGCCGTTTTCCAAAAGGATGCCGAACTCGGCCAGTTCCGCGCCCTTTAAGCCCTTGGTGATCGCCGCGATGGGGTACACCCGGCAAGAGGCGACTTCCTTCGCCTTTTGCAGAATAAACCGGGTGACCATCTCGTTATCGTTCACCGGTGCGGTGTTCGGCATGCAGGCCACTGCGGTGAATCCGCCGTAGGCCGCGGAAAGGGTGCCGGTGGCGATGTCCTCCTTATGTTCCTGGCCGGGTTCCCGCAGGTGGCAGTGCATATCCACAAAACCGGGCATGATCCACATGCCCGCGGCGTCTATGATTTCGTCCGCGGCAACAAGTTCCCCCCGCGGGGCGATTGCTTCAATCTTGGTATCCTTGATCAGAACGTCGTATTCACCGCTCTTGCCTTTGGGGTTGATAAGCAGGCCGTTTTGGATGAGTATGGTCATTGGGCGCTCCTTCCTGAAAGCAGAGTCAACAAAGCCATGCGCACAGCCACCCCGTTTTCCACCTGATCGTCGATGGTGGAGGCCGGACTGTCCGCCACGCGGCCGGTGATTTCCACCCCGCGGTTGATGGGGCCGGGGTGCATGACCAGCGCGCCGGGTTTCGCGCAGTTGAGAATGTCGTCGTCAATGCCGTAGAATTTGGCGTATTCCCGCACAGAGGGGATCAGTCCCGCCTGCTGCCGTTCTTTTTGAATGCGCAGGGCCATCACCACGTCCGCATCCTTCACGGCGGATCTGACATCCGTGGTCACCCTTGCCCCAGCTTGCTCAAATTCCGCAGGAAGCAGGGTTCCGGGCCCAGCGAAGGTGACACGGGCGCCCATGGCTTTGAGCCCCCACAGGTTGGATCTGGCGACGCGGCTGTGTAAAATATCCCCCACGATGGCGACGTTCAGCCCCTTTAACGCGCCGAAGCGTTCCCGCATGGTGAACATGTCCAACAGAGCCTGGGTGGGATGTTCGTTGGTTCCGTCGCCGGCGTTGATGACGCTGATTTTGACGTTTTCCGCCAACAGTTTCGCCGCACCGCTCATCGGGTGGCGGATGATCAAAATGTCTGCGCCGATGCGCTGCAGGGTGTGGCCGGTGTCGATCAGCGATTCGCCCTTTTGAACGCTGGAGTTCGAAGCAGATACGCTGGACGCCGTCGCAGAAAGCAGTTTTGCCGCGGTTTCGAAGGAGGTCCGGGTGCGGGTGCTGTTCTCATAAAACAGGGTAACGACGAGCTTTCCGGAAAGAAGGGAGCATTTCTTCTCCTTTTCATGCATGATCCGCTTCATTTCCGTCGCCGTGTCCAGTATTTGGGCGATCAACCCCGCGTCTGCATTGCGAAGGCCCAGCATGTCTTTTGTGGTGATGGGCATGTTTCCTCCTATTCATCCTTTGAAGCTTGATCCAATATCGCCACGCACTCCTCACCGTCTATCTCGGCGACGCGCACAGCGACAAGTTCTCTTTGGGAGGTGGGCAGGTTCTTTCCCACGTAATCCGGCCGGATGGGAAGCTCCCTGTGACCTCGGTCAATCAGCGCGGCAAATTGGAGCCTGGCCGGCCTGCCGAGGTCGATGATGGCGTCCATCGCCGCCCTTGCGGTGCGGCCGGTGTGGACCACATCGTCCACCATAATGATGGTCTTTCCCCTGACGGCAAAAGGAATGTCCGATCTTCCGGCCGTAACGGCTTCGGATTGCTCGGACAAATCGTCTCTGTATGAAGTGATATCCAAGGTCCCCACGGGAACATCGATTCCTTCGAACGCCGCGATATGGGCGGCAAGCCTGTTTGCAAGGGGAACGCCCCTTCTGTGGATGCCGATGAGCGCGATATCGGAAACACCCTGGTTGCACTCGATAATCTCATGCGCGATGCGAAGCAGGGCCCGGTCCATGCCGCGACGATCCATGATGATTTTTTCTTTCATGCGCGTTCCTTTCCTCCGCTGCACTCAAAAAAAGCCTTCCGCCGTGCGCGGAAGGCTTAAGCAGCATAATAGGACCCGCCAAATCAGCAGGTTCAAAACGCCCGGCCTTTCCGGCATCACGGTACCGGATTAAAGGACAGCGGAATTTACCGTGAATCATAGTATCACACCGGGATTTAAAGCGCAAGCGTTCGAGGGCGGCTTCGCCAAGATTATTTTTGAATCGTTCGCCTATTTTCTGGATGCCTGTTATGGGAGGATCACGACTTCCCCGCCATCCTCCTCGTCATCCGGGGGCGGGGTTTCCTCCGGAAGGTCGGGAAGGATTTCTTCGCCGCCTTCGGGGAGCTCGGAGGTGGGAATGGGAGATTCTTCCGGCAAGGACGTTTCTTCCGGCAATTCGTCCGGCAGCGGGGATTCTTCCGGCAAGGACGTTTCTTCCGGTAATTCGTCCGGCAGCGGGGACTCCGAAGGAGCCGCCGTGGGCGATGCGTTCGGGTCGATCAGATTGCCCTCTTCGTCGTAATAGGGTTTGGGGGTATAGACGCCTTTGCCCGTATCCGAACCCGGGAGGACTTCCGCCTCCGTCGCCTCGTAAATAAACCTGTGCAAAGCCAGGGTATTTGCGGGAATGTCCGGGAGCAGCACCTGCATGCCTTTGACTTTTGCGGATTTGTAGGTCCCCTCTGCCGGCAGCCTGTAATGCATCAGTTCGCTGGAATTGACGTTCATGGAAATGACGGCGGTGGCAAGGGCGATAATCTGGTCGTCCGTCATATTTGTCTCGACATAGGGAAGCACGTCGTACAGCACGGTCAGTTTCTTGCCTGCGTCCACCTTCATAAACTTGTCGTAGATGGCGCGCAGCACTTTAAACTGTCTGGATGTCCTCGCATAGTCCCCGCTTCCGAAGTGGCGGATCCTGCAATACCCCAAAGCCTGCTGGCCGGTGAGTTTGATCTTGCCGCTTCTTTGGGTGATCAGCCCGCTGGTGCGCTCCCTGCCCTGCTGGAGGTTAAGCCCGGCGATGCAGTCGTTGGCCTCGCTGACCTCGCCTTCGGACATTTCGACGGTCACGCCGCCCAGCTTGTCGACGATCTTGTCAAACATGTCAAAATCCACCAGAACATAGGTGGTAAGGTCCATCGAGAAGTTCTCGTTGATCGTCTGCATCAACAGACCAGGGCCGCCCTTTGCGCAGGCATAATTGATGCGATTCTCCCCATTGCCGGAAATGGGGACGTACATATCGCGCATCAGGCTGGTGAGCTTGAGCCTTTGGTTCTTTTTGTCCAGCGTGGCGATCAACAGGGTGTCTGACCGGCTGTACCCGGATTTGCCCCGGCGGTCCACGCCGATCAGCAAAACGTTCACCGCCCCCGCCCTTTTTTCGGTCTCCGCGATGGCGCGAAGCTCCTCTTCCGTCAGTTGGGATTGCTCGACTTCTTCGATGAGGGTAAGCTCGTTCTCGATATCCGGCTCCTCGTCTTCTGCGTCGAGGAGGCCGTTCTCGATGTCCTGTTGCCGCTGTTCCTGCTCCTGTTGGGCGATTATTGCCGCTTCTTCCAGCGAGACGCGCTTCACCCTGCCCAGCATGATGGCGATGGCGCCCGCCGCAATGGCAAGCAGAATCATGGCAACGAT
>JBMNTV010000055.1:0-13364 GCA_050945915.1 Christensenellales bacterium | reverse complement strand
TTTTTTGCCCAAAACATCGGCAGGAACGCTTTTTTGGCTTTGTTTCCTCTGGGAAAACCCGGGAAAAAGAGAAGAGCCGGTGATCGGAATGCCAAACAAAAAGCGCACCCCAAACCAGGGTGCGTCTTTTGTTTTTACTGCAATATTCTGTTTGACGGGAAAGGGAACGGGAATCCACACTCCAGGAAAGGGGCGTTCCCTTTGCAGCCGTCAGAACGAAAGGTCCAGCCGCTCCCAGGGAAGATCCAGGTCTGGCCTACCGAAATGACCGTACGCCGCCGTCTGGGCATAGATGGGGGCGCGCAGGCCCAGCCGCTCGATGATGGCTTCCGGCCGGAGGTCCACCTTTTCCAGGATGAGCTTGGCAATCTTGTCATCCGGCAGGGCGCCGGTGCCAAAAGTGTCCACCATGATGGAGACCGGCCGGGCGACGCCGATGGCGTAGGCGAGCTGAATCTCGCAGGTTTCCGCCAGTCCGCTGGCCACGATGTTCTTGGCCACATGCCGCGCCGCATACGCCGCGGAGCGATCCACCTTCGTCGGGTCCTTGCCGGAAAAGGCGCCGCCGCCATGGCGGGCGTATCCGCCGTAGGTGTCGGCAATGATCTTTCTGCCCGTCAGACCGGAATCGCCGTGGGGCCCGCCGACGACGAAGCGGCCGGTGGGGTTGATCAGGAATTTGGTGTGCTCGTCCACCAGCCTTTTGGGCAGCGACGGCAGGATGACCTTTTTGATCATGTCCTTCTCGATCTTTTCGTGCTCCGCCTCCGGCGCGTGCTGGGTGGAAAGAACGACGGTGTCCACCCGGAGGGGCCTGCCGTCCTCGTATTCCAATGTGACCTGGGCTTTGCCGTCCGGCCGGAGGTAGGGGACGGCGCCGGACTTTCTGGCAGCGGCCAGGGCGCGGGTCAAATTATGGGCATAGGAGATGGGCGCGGGCATCAGCTCATCAGTTTCCCGGCAGGCGAAGCCGAACATCATGCCCTGGTCCCCCGCGCCGGTGGTAAAGCGGTCCTCGATGCCCTGTCTGGCCTCCAGGGAGCTGTCCACCCCCTGGGCGATGTCCGGCGACTGGCCCTGCAGCGATACCAGTACGGCGCAGGAATTGCCGTCGAAGCCGTAGGAGGCATCGTCAAACCCGGCGTTTACGATGACGTCCCTGGCGACCTGGGCGATGTCCACATAGCAGTTCGTGGTGACCTCGCCCATGACGAGGCAAAGGCCGGTGGTGACCGCCACTTCGCAGGCGACGCGGCTTTTTGGGTCTTCTGCCAGCATCGCGTCCAGCACACTGTCGCTGATCTGGTCGCAGAGCTTGTCCGGGTGGCCTTCGGTCACCGATTCAGAAGTGAAGAATTTGCGTGGCATATTAAATGGGTTCCTCCAGTTAAATTGTGATTTCCGAAAAAAATCGCCCCGTCGAAAAGACAGGGCGTAAAAATATGCGAAACACCCTCATCTTTGCGGGTTTCCCCGCGGGAATTGGCACCACGCTGGTATACCGGCACTTTCCCGTTTGCCAAGCAGGTTGCCGCGGCTTCACAGGGCCCTTCCCTCCGCCGCTCTGGATAAGGCGATTTATTCGGTTGGTACTAGCGTATCAGCCTTCGCCGGTTTCGTCAAGGGTCGCGCTGGTTTTGGAGCTTTTTGTGCCCGCCCAAAGGTTGTACTGCTCCGTGTTGGCGATGGCGGAGACGATGCGTTCCGCCGCGTCGTCCCGGATGGCGTCTGAAAGGGTGGTCAGCAGATTCTTCATCCTCTGGCGGTTGGTGTGGCCGTCCGCGGGGCAGGGGTTTTTGACGATGGGCAGATTAAGTTTTTTCGCCGTTCCTATTATGTGCCTTTCCGGAACAAAAACCATCGGCCGAATCACCGTGATGTCCACCTTGTTCAGGTACGTCACCGGCGCAAAAAGGTTCAGCCGCCCCTCGTACAGCATGCTCATCAAAAAGGTTTCGGCGACGTCCTCCCGATGATGCCCCAGGGCAAGCTTGTTGCACCCGCGGGCCTTTGCCAGGTTGTTCAACGCCCCCCTTCGCAGTTTGGCGCAAAGAGCGCAGGGGTTTTCCTCCTTGCGGATGTCGAACACCACCTCTTTGATGTCCGTCTCCACAAAGGTGAAGGGAACGTCCAGATGTTCGCAAAAGGCCGCAACGCCGGAAAAATCCACTCCCGGCCAGCCCATGCCCAAAGAAAGGGCCTCCAGCGTGAAGGGGACCCGGCAAAATTTGCGGTATAATGCCAGGGCGTTCAACAGCAGCAGGCTGTCCTTCCCGCCTGAAACGCCCACGGCGACGTGGTCGTTTGCCTGGATCATATCAAAGCGCTCGTCCGCTCGGCGTATGCATCCCAGCGTCTTTCGCATGAGTACCTCCGTAAAACAACGATTGTTAAAGCCGCTAAAGCCCGGTTTCGGTCAAACGGCGAATTTTGCATTCTGGTTTCAAACGCGCAGGATGCGCTTTGACTTTTTCCTACCATAACAGCAGGTTTTATTATAATGAAAATTCCCTTGTTTCGCAATCAAAAAGGGGCCAAAAACCTTTTATTCCCGATTTTTGCACTCCCGCCCGCGCCATACTAATTCCATGAGCACAAGGAAGAAATGCGCGTGGCTACTGGTTGCCACGGGCGCGCTTGTCGCGCTGATCATCGCCGCCGGAAAGCTGTATTCGGCGACCAGAAATCCCCTTTCTGCCTTCGAGCGGGAAAAAGCCGGGGAAACCAGCCGCTACCTTGCGGATAAATCCGGCTCCACAGCAAGATCCAGGGTAGGCAAAGACCCTTCCCTGTCCCTTGGCGCGCAACGTGCGCCGCAATCAGGGCCCCATCAGGCGCAAGCCCCCCTGCAACACAATAATCCCGGCAACCCCGGCGCCGCAGCCCCCGCCCCGGAACCCACCGTAGACCCCGCAGTCGAGCTGGGCGGGAGCAAGGTGGCCATCACGCTGCTGGGCATCGACAGCAACGTGGAGCGGGAAGAACGGAAGATGGGCAGCCGCAGCGACGTGATGGTCATCTGCGTGATCGACATGGCCGCCCCCTCCTGCTCCATTCTCACCATCCCCAGGGATACTCGGGCCAAGGTGCGCAGGCTGAACAGCGCCGGCGAAATCCGTTCCACGCGGACGGACAAGATCAATGCCGCCTATGCCTATGGCGGAGGCGATCCCGAGAAAAGCTGCGAAAATGCGCTGTTTGCGCTGAATGCCCTGCTGGGCACGGACCTTACCTATTACGCCGCCATGGATATGGACGGCATCGGCCCCTTGACCGAAGCCTTGGACGGGGTGACGGTGACTTTGCCCGCGGATATCGACGGCGTGGGCAGAGAGGGGCAAACCGTCACCTTAAATGGCGAAACCGCCTATACCTACATCCGCAAGCGCAAGGGGGTGCAGGGCGGCAGCGATCTTTCGAGAACCGCCAGGCAGCAGATTTTTATCAAAGCGTTGGCAAAGCGGGTCAAGGAACTCGGGGTTTCCGCGATTCCCGCCCTTTGGAACACCATGGCCCCCAGGGTGACCACCAACGTCTCCCTTTCTCAGATGGTGGCGTTGGGCACCGTTCTTTCCCATATCGATACCGACGCCATCGAGACCTTTACCCTGCCCGGCAGATCAAAAACCATCGACGGCACCAGCTTCTATGTGGCAGACCGCGACGAAACCAGGAAGCTGGTTCGGGCGCTGTTCGGCCAATAAGCGATAAATACGGAATTTCCCGCATATATTTACTAAAACGATGTGCGGGAGGACAAATCCATGGCTACGTATATCATAGCGCTGCGACCGGTCTTCGGGCGCGCTTCCGGCCTTGTGCGGGTCGGGCCGGACGGGGCGCGGTTTTCCCTTCGGGGCGTGAGTTTCGGCAGGGCGCACCTGATCCTGCAAAACGGCAGGACCCGCTCCGCAAACATCCGGCCCACCCCTGGGGGCGGAACGGCGTTCATCCCCCTTCGGGGCAGGGAGTTCCCCCTGGGCGCGGCGGTGACCAGCCGCGGCATTGTCGTACTGATCGGCACGACGGGGACAAGGGCTTCGGACATCCTGGAAAAAGCCAAGCAGCTTGCAGCCGATCCGGATCAAAGGCGGGCAGAGGAAGCCGCAGCCCCCATGGGCGAAGAAGCGGCTGCCCAGCCTGCAGCGCCCCCCAGCGCAGGAGAAGAAGCGTCTCCTGTTCCCCCCGGCGTGGAACCGGTCAAGCCGGAAGCCCTGGCAGCCTTGGCCGCCAAAGAGGAGCCCTTCATCATGCCTCAACCTCCTATGGCGAAGGTGGAGCCGCAGCAAGTGGCCGAGCAGCAGTCCGCCGAGCAGCAGCAAACCTCCGGGCCGCAGCAAACCGCCGAGCAGCAGGAGATCATACAAACCTGGCAGCGCACGCTTCACGCGTCGGAAGGGGAGGCAAAGGTCCCCGAAGCGGCCATCAACCGCAGGGTTGCGCCGGAAGAACCCGCTCCCAAACAGCAAGAAATCAGCCCGCCCGAAACAGCGGAGCCTTCCTCGCCCCCTTCCGGGACCAAAGAGGACTGCGCAGCATACACCGAAACGGAGCGGGGCGGCATGATCGCATCCTTCATGCTGGAAGACGCCGAGCAAAGCGCACCACCGCCCAAACCTCCGGCCTGGAGAACCAACGAGCCCCCCGAAATGGCGGCGGCGAAAGCAGATACACCGTCCGAGGAAGCGAGTTACGATTTCATGGAAGCCCGTTCACCCCACGCCTTTTACCAGCCGGTCTTTGACGATGACGCAAGGGAGCAGCCGGTCTGGAGCAGCGGCGCGGCTTCTTCCGAACAAAAGCGGGAGCGTCCCATGGTGGGCAGGCGGTTGGGGGTCTTTTCCAACGCCTTCCCCGGCGACTGGCCGCGGGTGAACTGGCAGGTGTTCTCCCACCCCGGCGGAACGCACTTGCTGTACACCCGCGTGAACGACAGGGAGCTTTACGCCATCCCTGCCCGGCCCTCTGCGACCCCGCCGGCGGGCATCCCCGCCCATGCGCGGTATTGCGTCAGCCGCACGGGCCAGGGCTACTGGGTGTTTTAATCGGACAGGAAGCAAAAACGGCATTCTTTTTTGCTGGAGTGCCGTTTTTTACTGTTGCGCCTGTTACAGGTCCACCCGTTCAAACAGGCGGACCGCCCTTCTTTGTGAAAGCCAGGTGATGTAAAATCACGGCAAATGCCCCCTTCGTCATACATCCGATGATTAACAACAGAATACCGCATTTTGCTGCTTTTCACCAACATCAAAAGCGGACATGGACGGTATGCGGATGTTGTTTTCGCTGTAAAAAAACCCGGTGACGATCACCGGGCTTTTCTGCCGTTTTTCCTGCGGTTCATTCTTTTGCTATGCAAAATACTCCGCATGCTGTTCTCCCTAGAGTAAATACGGCGATTTGGAGTCGTCAAATGGCTGTAAAAAGAGCCGGAAAGCCTTGTTTCAAAGGTTTTCCGGCTTTTGCGTTTACTCCCACTCAATCGTGCCCGGGGGTTTGGTGGTGATGTCGTACACCACGCGGTTACAGCCGGGGACCTCGTTGATGATCCGGTTGGAGATCTTGCGCAGCAGCGGATAGGGCAGTTCTGCCACCTCGACGGTCATGGCGTCGGTGCTGTGCACCGCCCGCAGGGCGACGACGGACTCATACGTCCTGGCGTCCCCCATTACCCCCACCGAGCGCACGCCGGTATACACCGTGAAGTACTGCCAGATGGCGCGATCCAGCCCGGCGGCGGCGACTTCGGTCCGAAAGATGTAGTCGCTTTTTCGCACGATCTCCAGCTTTTCCTTGGTGATCTCTCCCACCACGCGCACGGCAAGGCCGGGGCCGGGGAAGGGCTGGCGCCAGATGAGGTGTTCCGGTATCCCCAAAGAAAGCCCCAACTCGCGAACCTCGTCCTTAAACAGGTACTTCAGGGGCTCCACAATGCCCTTGAAGTCCACGTGCTCCGGCAGGCCCCCCACGTTGTGGTGGGATTTGATCACCGCCGCGTTGCCGGAGCCGGATTCGATGATATCCGGATAAATCGTGCCCTGCACCAGGTAATCCGCACCGCCCAGCTTTTCCGCTTCCTCCTCGAACACGCGAATGAACTCTTCGCCGATGATCTTCCGCTTTTTTTCCGGGTCCGTCACGCCGACAAGTTTGCTCAGGAATCGCTGGGAAGCGTCCACGAACCGGATGTCCATCTTCAGGCTGTCCCTGTAGAACGCCAGAACCTCCTGCGCCTCGTTATGGCGGAGCAGTCCGTGGTCCACGAAGACGCAAGTCAGCCTGTCCCCCACCGCCTTGTGAACGAGGACGGAAGCTACCGAGGAGTCCACCCCGCCGGACAGGGCGGAAAGCACCTTTGCGTCCCCCACCTGCCGGCGGATGCCGTCGATCAGCTCCTGGGCGAGGTTTTTGGGGGACCAGCCGCCTTCGCACTTGCAGATTCCGAACAGGAAGTTTTGAAACAGCGTCTTTCCCTCCGGCGTGTGGTGCACTTCCGGGTGAAACTGGACGGCGTAGATGCGTTCCTCGTCGTTCGCCATGGCGGCGACGGGGCAATGGGCGGTGGACGCGATGGAAACAAACCCCGCAGGGAGTTCTGTGACGCGGTCGTTATGGTTCATCCAGACGGGTTCGCCCTTCATGCCCGCAAACAGCGGATGGGGGGAATAGGAAATTTCGCTGTGACCGAACTCCCCGGCCTCCCCAGGCATCACGCTGCCCTCCCTTTTGTGGGCCAGGGCCTGCATGCCGTAGCAGATTCCCAGCACGGGAACGCCGAGGCCCAACAGCCCTTCGGCAATTTTGGGGGAACCCTCTTCGTACACGCTGTTCGGGCCGCCAGTCAGGATGATTCCCTTCAGCCCCTCGCCAGCCACCCGTTCCCTGGGGGCGGTGCAGGGCAAAACTTCGGCATATACGCCGCATTCGCGCACCCGCCGCGCGATCAGCTGACTGTACTGCCCGCCAAAATCGATCACTGCTATCTTTTCCAAAAAGCATCCTCCTTGCAGGTGTCTTTCGTTCAATCATCATGTCAATGCGAACAAGGGTAGTTTACCCTTGTTTGCCGCTTTTGATGGAGCACCATCATCATACACAATCCAGAACTCTTCGCACAAGACCTATCCGAACATTAACCGCCATAAAGTGAATATTAAACGGTATGTTTGAGGCATCGTTCGATGCGCTCGATATGTAGCATTTTGCAATCTGAAGTATTTGGGATTCCTCCCCATCTTGATGTTGACATCTAAAGACGGGTTAGGTAAGATTTTGTATACACAGACAATAAAAGACACAATATGTTGTGTTGTGCCTGTCGGCAGCACCAACGGCCAAAACGTTGGCCGCCTTTTTATCAATCGCGGCACTTTTGACCGCCGGGGGAGGAATGCCCGGCGGTTTGCCGTCCGCTCTGCCGAGCAACCGCCCCTTCGTTGGGCATTTGGATTCATTTTTTCTTAAGTTTGAAATTCGGGAGGCAGCAAACGATGAGCGCACCGGCAAGGATGGAGTACAAGGTGACGAAAAGGGACGGCAGGGTCGTTCCCTTTGACATTACGAAGATCGAACAGGCGATGCAAAAGGCCTTTAACGCCACTGGCAATCCCCGCACCGCGGAAATCCCCTCCATGAGCAATCGGGTGATGGAACTCTTGGATCAGGAAGGCAATTCCGCGCCGACGGTGGAGCATATTCAGGACCTGGTGGAGCAGGTGCTGATGGAGCGCAACCATGTGCGCACCGCCAAGGCGTATATCCTGTACCGCGCCGAACGCAGCCGCATCCGGGAAAGCAACACCCGCCTGATGAAGGTGTACGAGGACATCACCTATAAGGACGCCGCCGACTCGGACATCAAGCGCGAAAACGCCAATGTGGACGGGGACACCGCCATGGGCTCCATGCTCAAGTACGGCTCCGAGGGCGCCAAGCAGTTCAACGAGATGTTCGTGCTCAACCCGGATCACAGCAAGGCCCATACCGAGGGGGATATTCACATCCACGACCTGGATTTTTATACCCTGACCACCACCTGCTGCCAGATCGACCTGACCAATCTGTTTACCGGCGGGTTCTGCACCGGCCACGGCGTTCTGCGCGCTCCAAAGGACATTTCCACCTATACCGCTTTGGCTTGCATCGCCATCCAGTCCAACCAGAACGACCAGCACGGCGGCCAGTCCATCAACAACTTCGACCGGGACATGGCCCCCGGCGTCGCCACCACCTACGCCCGGCGGTACAGAAGGCTGATGAGCGAGGCCTTTGAGCTTTTGGGGGACGGCAAGGTGTATGACAAGGTGTGCGCCGCGCTGGACGCCCGCAACCTTTTGCCCAAACTGGCGGACGATAACAATTACAGGGCCGAAGAACTCGCCGCCCTGCTTTCCGAAGGGGCAGAGGAAGCCCTGGTCAAAAAAGCCCAGGACTTCGCCAGCCGCAGGGCGCATGAGGAGACCGACCGCGCCACCTATCAGGCGATGGAGGCGCTGGTGCACAACCTGAACACCATGCACTCGCGAGCCGGCGCCCAGACGCCCTTTTCCTCCATCAATTACGGGCTGGACACCACCCCCGAAGCCCGCATGGTGATGAAAAATCTGCTGCTTGCCACCGAAGCCGGATTGGGGAATGGCGAAACGCCGATCTTCCCCATCCAGATCTTCCGGGTCAAGGAAGGGATCAACTATAACCCCGGCGACCCGAACTACGACCTTTTTAAGCTGGCGATGCGCTGCTCCGCCAAGCGGCTGTTCCCCAACTTCTCCTTCCAGGACGCGCCGTTTAACCTCAAGTACTACGATCCCGACCGGCCGGAAACCCAGATTTCCTACATGGGCTGCCGCACCCGCGTCATCGGCAACGTGGCGGACCCCGCCAAGGAGATCAGCGCCAGAAGGGGCAACCTGAGCTTCACCAGCATCAACCTGCCCCGCATCGCCATTCGCGCCAACCGCTCCCTGGACTGGTTCTTCGAGGAACTGGACAGAAAGATCGACCTGGTGGCAGACCAGCTTCTGGAACGGTTTGAAATCCAGTGCCGCAAAAAGGTGTGCAACTTCCCCTTCCTGATGGGGGAAGGCGTGTGGCTGGACAGCGAGAAGCTGGGCTGGAACGACGAAGTGCGGGAAGTGTTGCGCCATGGCACCCTTTCCATCGGGTTCATCGGCCTGGCGGAAACCCTGGTGGCGCTGATTGGCAAGCACCACGGCGAGGACACCGCGGCCCAGAACCTGGGGTTGGAGATCGTCTCCCACCTGCGGTCAAGGTGCGACGCGCTGTCCCAAAAGCACAAGCTGAACTTCACCCTGCTGGCCACGCCGGCGGAGGGGCTTTCCGGCCGGTTCGTACGGCTGGATAAAAAGCGCTTCGGCATCCTCCCCGGCGTGACGGATCGGGAGTATTACACCAACAGCTTCCACATCCCGGTTTACTTCCCCATCACCGCGGCGGAAAAGATCCGGCTGGAGGCGCCGTACCACGAGCTGACCAACGCGGGGCACATCACCTATGTGGAGATGGACGGCGACCCGCTGAAGAATCTGGACGCGTTCGAAAGCATCATCCGCTGCATGAAGGAAGCGGGGGTGGGCTATGGCTCCGTCAATCACCCGGTGGACCGGGACCCGGTCTGCGGCTACAACGGCGTCATCGACGACACCTGCCCCAAGTGCAATAGAACCGAACAGGACGGCCCCGCCTTCCAGCGCATCCGCAGGATCACCGGCTATCTGGTGGGGACTCTGGAGCGCTTCAACGACGCCAAGCGCACCGAGGAGCACGATCGGGTGAAGCACTGCCGCGCAGAATAACGAACATGCGCCCAAAGACGGCAGCGGATGGAGCTTGCACCCATACGCTCCTTCCACGCCATTAGTAAAGAAAAACGGGCCCGGCACTTTGCCCGGACCCGTTTTTTTTCACCATTTCGACTGATGGAGGTTCCTATGCTGTTTCGCATGGCGGGTATCATCCGCGATTCCATCGTAGACGGGCCGGGGCTGCGGCTTGCCCTGTTTGCCCAGGGCTGCCCCCACGCCTGCCCGGGCTGCCACAATCCCGACACCCACGATTTTTCCGGCGGAACCGAAGCCGACACGGCGGAAATCATCGCCGAGCTTGCGAAAAATCCCCTTTGGGCGGGCATTACCCTAACCGGCGGCGAGCCCTTCTGCCAGCCGGAGGCGATGCTTCAGATCGCAAAAGCCGCCCACGAGTTGGGCAAAACCGTGTGGGCCTATTCCGGCTGGACCTTTGAGGAGCTGCTTCAAGACGAGGCGAAAAACAAGCTCCTCTCCGAATGCGACGTTTTAGTGGACGGCCCCTTTCTTCTTGAGCGCCGTTCCCTTGCCCTGCGCTTCCGGGGGAGCGACAACCAGCGCATCATCGACGTTCCCGCATCCATCCAAGCAGGGCAGGTCGTGCTTTGGAACGACGGGTGGGACGCTTACTAGCGCCTTGCATTTCCCCCATGCATGGGGTTATGATACAACTATCACCCGACCTGAGTGATTGGAGGGCGTTTTGATGACTGTGAAAGAGCGTTTGCGCGAAGAACTGCTGCATATTTTTGAAGAAACCGGCACCATCAGCCTGTCCCTTTGCACCGTGCGCGACCAGGAGATCAGCTGGAAGCACTGCTTTGGCCTGCGCAACAGGGAACGGAACGAACCCACCACCCTTGACACCTATTACCGCATGGCATCGGTTTCCAAGGTGGTATCCGGCATGGCGGTGATGACGCTGGTGGACGCGGGCAAGGTATCCCTGGACGCGGACATTGGCGATTACCTGGGCTACCGGGTGCGAAACCCCTATTTCCCGGACGTTCCCATCACCCTGCGGCAGCTGATGACCCACACCTCCACCCTGATCGAAACCGGGAGTTACAACAAGATCTGCGCCGGAGAAATGCCGCCCTATCTTTTGAGCGAAGTGCTGAAAGAGGGCGGACCGGGCTACTCCATCGATAACTATCTGAACGCGCGGCCAGGCAGCGCGTACAGCTATTCCAGCTTCGGCTCGGGCATCATGGGTACCATCATCGAAGCGATCACCGGCATGCGCTTTTGCGATTACGCCACGAAAGCGATCTTCGACCCCCTGGGGCTGACCTGCCGCTACGACCCTGCAGATCTTCCCGAAGGCGCCGTCGTAGCCACGCCCTATGAAGTCGCGCCGGACGAAAAGGACGACCGGGGCGAGGAATGGCTGAAAAACTCCCTGAAAAACAAGGCAAAACTCTATGCCCTGCCCGTTGGCGAGGCGTACAGGATGGCCCAGGGCAATCTCCACGCCAAACCTTCCGAGATGGCGCGTCTGATGATGCTGTTTTTTGGCGGCGGCGTTTCCCAGGGCGTGCGCGTTCTTTCGGAGGAATCCATTGCCGAAATGAAACGCCTGCAATTTGACGACGGCGTGAACGTGCACGGCTTGAATCTGATGCTCTTTGACCACAGGATTGTGCCGGACCGCGCGATCATTGGCCATTTCGGCAGGGCTTACGGCGCGTTTAACGCATTCTTCTTCGACGACGAAACGAAACACGGCGTCATCCTTTGCATGAACGGAACAGACGCAAAAAGCTGCAGTCTGGGCTTTACCATCACCTGCGAGCGCATGCTGCGGGCCGTGTTCCCGGTGCTGGAACAGCTTTAAGGTCAACTCTTTCCTTGGCGGCGCGAAAGCGTCGCCCGCTTTTTGTCGAAGGCAACGCGAAAAACGCGAGATATGAGTTTTCCCACCGATTGGGCGCGCGTCAGGCGAATCCCACCACCACGGGATGGCAAATTTCTTCCGGTTGTTGTATCATAGTTGGTGTAAGTTTGCGTCGCGTTTCTTGAAAATATCACTGATAGGAGGATCCATTCAGATGGCAGATATCCAAAAAACCATGAAAAACCTTGAAAGAAGGGGTTTTACTGCCCTCTACTTCGAAACGCCGGAGGAGGCCGTCAACGCCGCCATCCAAGAGGTGAACGGCGCTGCCGTGGGTATCGGCGGTTCTGAAACCATGCGGGAGATCGGCATGGCCAAAGCCTTGGCGGACGCCGGATGCACCGTGTACTCCCACTCCATCACGCCCCCCGACCAGGACCCCGGCGTCTATAAGAAGGCGCAGCACTGCGGCGTGTATATGGCCAGCGCCAACGCCATCACCGAGGAGGGCTGCCTCGTCAACATCGACGGGCGGGGTAACCGCGTCGCTTCGATCACCTTTGGACCCAAAAAGCTGATCATCATCGCGGGGATCAACAAGATCGTGCCGGACCTCCCCGCCGCCCTGAACCGGATCAAGGGCTATGCCGCGGGCATGAACTGCCGCCGCCTGGGCAAAAAAACCCCCTGCGCCGTGGATCTCGTTTGCAGGGATTGCGATTCGCAGGACCGGATTTGCCGTTCCATCCTGATTTCCGAAAGAAGGCCTTCGGGCATGGATCAGGCAATCGTCATGCTCGTCGGCAAAGAGTTGGGCTATTGATTGTCTTTCTTTTGCGCTTTATAATCACTTTTTAGCAATCAAAACAAGCACCCGTTTCGTTTGGGGCGCTTGTTTTTTGAACTTGCTCTGCAGGACCATGGCATAGGTGAACGTTCTTTAGATGTCTGCGCCGTTTCTTTGGCGTGACTCCCCCCGCCTGCGATGGCCTCGCCGTAAAAACAGGGAAAATTGAGGTCTCCATCAGCTCAAAATAAGATGGCCCCAACAGGGTGCTTCTTTGTGAACCCGGTTGGTCCGTATTGTATCGTTATTATCTGCGATTTTTTGTGTTTGTAATCAAAATTACAATGGGACGCCGATTGCGCTGTTCCCCGGGCTGTTCCGTTTCGGCGCAATGTCTATGCGGACTTTTCATAGCGAAAAGAAGAAGGGGAGCAAATCGCCCCGAATGAATCAGTAAGCCCCCTGTTGGACCGCTTTCGTCGTCATTCGGGAATTGCCAAATGCGGCGGGTGGTTTCCGTTTGTACGGGGCATGTAGCAGGAGCTGCCTGGTGTGGGCGGGGGGTTTATCCCCGCCCGGATCTTTTGCACTAGAAGTTTTGTTGTGCAGGTCCACAGTTCGCAATGGTCGCATTGCTGCGCTGCCGCTTGCACTGCTCCCTTGCTCACCGGGCTTCCGGCTCGCTTACTCGGTCCGGGGCGGACTGGGGCAGTCTGCCGTTCGTCGCTGCCAAACAGTCCACCGGACTGTTTGACTGGCTGCGCCACCGTTCCTCACCCACTGGCGGCACTCGGTAGCTGTCTTTTAAGCGGGTTTTTAGCGGTTAATTTGTCCCCGCCCGTATCTTTTGTACTGGAAGTTTCACTGTGCAAGTCCACAGTTCGCAATCGGCGCGCTGCTTCGCTGCCGCTCGCAT
>JBMNTV010000054.1:0-13514 GCA_050945915.1 Christensenellales bacterium | reverse complement strand
CGCGGCAAGCGTACGCTGACGGACTATGTATACAGCGCGTTGCGCTCGGATATCCTCAGCGGGGCTTATTCCGCGGGCGCCAGCCTCGTCGAAACGCGCATTGCAGAAGAGCTTGGCGTCAGCAGGACTCCGGTGCGCGAAGCGTTGCGCCGACTTGAGCTGGAAGAGCTGGTGCAGTCCACGCCCAACAAGGGCATGGTGGTGCTTGGCGTCACCCCGAAGGACATTGACGATATCTACGCCCTCCGGTATCTGCTGGAAGGCCTGGCGGCAAGATGGGCAGCGGAGCGCGCCACGCCCTCGCACCTCGTCGGGCTGTCTGAAAACCTGGACAACTTTGCCTTTTATGTGCAAAAAGGCGGCCACTTTGAAAAGCTGGCCCAGCTGGACACACAGTTCCACGACACCTTGTATGCCTCCTGCCAAAGCGCAGTGCTTTACCATATCCTCGCCACCCTGCACGGCCACTCCTCTTCCGCCCGGTTGCGCTCCCTTCAAACGCCCAACAGAGCCGAGCGCACGTTGCAGGAACACACGGCCCTTGTGTCCGCCATCGCAAGCGGTGACGCCGAAGCGGCAGAAAGGCTTGCCAAGGCGCACATCACCCAGGCCAATCGCAGCCGGGGAGGAGACAATGCCGAGGAGGGGTTTCGATGAAGGGTATCAACTGCCTGGGCGAGCAGCTTGGCCAGGGAACACACAATCTTTTTGTGCTGGGAGACGCCGTCGCCAACATGCCGCGGCTGATTGAATCCTATGCCGGCCAGGTGCAGCTAATCTATCTGGATCCGCCATTTCAAACCGGGAGCCGCTTCACCTGCAAACTTCATCTCAGCGGCTCAAAACACGCCACCATATCCGTACCTTCCTATAAGGACGACATGCCCTCTGCCGGGTATTATGCCATGATGCGGGAGGTGCTATCAGGCTGCCACCAGCTCCTCAGCAACGAGGGAAGCCTTTTCCTTCATATCGATCCCAGGACTTCGGCGCGCTTTCGCATCATGCTGGACGAGATTTTCGGCGAAGATCTTTTTGTCAACGAAATCATCTGGCATTACAAGAGCGGCGGTCGGGCAAAGAAGCATTTTTCCCGCAAACACGACAACATCCTCTTTTATCGCAAGACCAAAAACGCCTATTTTGATATTTCAAACGTCGGGATTCCCCGGGGCAGGGACATGCAAAACCACATGCGAAGGACGGTGGACGAGGAGGGTCGCGTCGTCTATACCATCAAGTCCGGCGGAAAGATCTACACGTACTCGGAGGACACTCCGGTCTATCCTTCTGACGTTTGGACGGACATCTCCCACCTTCAGCAAAAGGACCCCGAACGCACCGGATACGATACCCAAAAGCCCGAAGCGCTGCTGCGGCGGATTATTCTCTCGTCTTCCCGGCCGGGGGATCTGGTGTTGGACCTCTTTTCCGGAAGCGGAACCACCGCTGCGGCGGCGATCAAATGCGACCGTCGCTTTGTCACCCTGGATTCCTCCCCCATCGCCCTTTCGCTTTTGAGAAGGCGGATTCTAAGCAGGGAACCCACCCTGATGGACGCCGAACTGCCGGAAACCCTGTTGCTGTTTGACGCTTTCAGACCCCCCGAGGCAGGCCGGCTGGAATACTCCTGCTCCCGGGCGAACGGCAGGGCTGATGTCACCCTGATTTCATACGCTCCCCCTGCCGGCATCGAGGTTCCGGAAGGCTGCGAAAGCCTTTCGCTCTTAGACTATTGCGCTCTCGGCTTCATCGAGGATGGCATTTTCTCCGCCTGTTCCCACAATCTGCGGCCCTTGCGCGGCGGAACGATCTCCAGGCTCTATCTTGCGCCGGACAAGCCAGGCCTTTGCTTGCTGGTGAGTGACGTTTTCGGCCACCAAAGCGTGATTCCCGTGGAGTAAACCTGTCCCTTCCCTGTTTCTCCCAACCATCCAAAAACAAGAAAATCCGGCGAAACCGCCGGATTTTTTCTTGTCCTTTGTCAATCTGATTCCTGGTCCGGAAAAGTGTTCTCGCAGTTTGGGCAGACAAGCGCTTCCTGACCATGCACGAGGGCTGCGTCAAAGAAGATGGTGTCGTTGCATTGGGGGCAAACCATTTCCACAAATCCGGAGTCGTCCTCATCGTCCTCGTCGTCCACGCACCACGGTGCCAAATCGTCCAGTCCATCGCCATAGACCCGGGATTCCAGACAGTCGATGTCATCCTTGATCTTTTCGACGGACTCGGTCAGCTCGTCGACGCTCATCTCGTTGCTTTCCACCGCATCGGCGATCTCGTTGAGCAGAGAGATCATCGCAAGTATCAGCCTTCCTTCCTTCGTGGAGGAATCCATCGAAAGACCGTCCGCCATGCCGCGGATATAGGAAACCTGCTCTTTCAGATAACCCATGATGCGCCTCCTTTGGCTGCTGTGCTTCTGCTGTTAGTTACACACGCTCCATATATTCACCCGTACGGGTGTCGACGCGAATTTTGTCACCGATGTTGACAAAGAGGGGAACATTGATCTTGTATCCCGTTTCGAGCACCGCGGGCTTGATGGCCCCCGTCGCCGTATCCCCCTTGAAGCCGGGGTCAGTTTCGGTAACGGTGAGCTCGACGAAGTTGGGCGCATCCACCGAGAACGCAGAACCCTTGAAGAAGGAGACGGTCACGTTCATGTTCTCGATGATGAAGTTCATGGCGTCTTCTACAAAGCTCTTGTCCAGGGGGAGCTGCTCATAGGTTTCGGTATCCATGAAGTAGTACAGTTCGCCGTCGTTGTAAAGGTACTGCATCTCCTTGCGCTCGACGTGCGCCCTGGGGAATTTGTCACTGGGGTTGAAGGTACGCTCCAATACGTTTCCTTCGATGACGTTCTTGATCTTGGTGCGCACAAAAGCTGCGCCTTTGCCGGGTTTCACGTGCTGGAAATCAACAATGACCCAAACGCCGCCGTCGATTTCGATGGTAATACCTTTGCGGAACTCACCTGCACTGATCATGGAAATTTACCTCCGAATATAACTAAATAAAGCTTGTCCATGGACATAGACTTAAACTCGTCCGAAGATATTATACCGCTAATTGCCATTGCGCGCAACGCGCGGTTTTCAGTCGTTTAAAACGGAATCATAGATGTCCCGCATGGTCGCCGCGTCCTCCGCCATCGTGCCGTTGGATTCGCAGATTACCCGGGGCGCATACCCCCGCTCTGCAAGCAGCGGCGCCAACAGCTCAAACCTCGGGCCGTATTCCGTTTCCGCAAAGGTTCTGTGCCGCTTTTCACCCATTTGGGTGAACTCGATGGTGGAAAAATGAATGTGCATCTTCTTCGCCCGTTCTTCTCCCAGCCCGTTTTCCAGCGCATCCAGCACCCGGGCGAAGTCCTCGCGGCTCGTCAGGGCGCCGTTGCCCCTGGCGTGGAGATGGGCGAAATCCACGGCGGGAATCAGCCTGTCGTCCGCCAGACAGATGCGGATCATCTCGTCCAGATCCCCCAGCTGGTTCAGCTTTCCCATCGTTTCCGGGCAGAATCGGACTTCGCCAAGCCCCCGGGCGTCCAGCTCGTCCAGTATTTCCTTCAACAGCGGCAAAGCAAGGGCCATGCCCCGCTCCCTGGTCATCTTCGACACCGATCCGGGATGGAAAATCGCCCGGTCCGCCCCCATCATTTGAGCGGCTTTGGCCGTTTCGAGGAAATAGCGCTTGTTTTTCGCGATACGCTCCTCATCGTCCACGCACAGATTGATGAAATAGGGCGCGTGTACGCTTAGGGCGATGTCGTATTCCTCCATTGAGGCGCGGATGGCAGCCGCCGTGGACCGGCTCATCCGAACACCCCTGCCGAAGGAGTATTCAAAGGCGTTTAACCCCATTTTCGCCAGGTATTCCGGCGCCTGGTGGGTGTGCTTATATCCCTGTTCATAAAAACTATCCGAGTTGCCCGAAGGGCCGAACCTGATCCCCATCAATACACCATCGCCGGAACGAATACCTGGAAATCCGTCGTTCCGCCATCCTCCTTTACAGCAGTCCCCGTAAACATCCAGATCGGCTGGAGATACCCTTTGATCTCCTCCAGCCAGTAGGCAAGCTCCACCTTCGTGATCGTAGCGCTCTGGGCTTTTGACCAAAGGGTGTGGGCTCCGCCGCCGGACAGGGCAAGTTCCCAGGCCTCCTGGGGAGAGATGATGGAAACGGACTTGTAAGCGTCGAAATCGGCATTGTACTTACTCACCGAATGGACGGTGCCGTCATACCAGAAGACGATCTCCACCTCGCAGCTGCCTTGCACGGTGCCGTCGGCTCCGTTCGCAAGCATATAGACCGAAACGGCGTTGGCGAGGTTGCCCTGGGCATCCTTCTTCCTGGCTGGCGAAACGTCATCCACCGTGTATCTCTCAAAAGGCAGGCTGCCGTTTTGGGTCAGCTCCACGGCCAGGCGCTCGTATTCGGTCAGCGGCATCAGCGCGCCTTCGCCTGCGGCGACAAATCCATCGTCGGTGTATTTCCATTCGCCGGTAATAAAGTAGGTGACGGTTTTTGCGCCGTCCACCACCATCGCCCGCCGGCTGATGTCATTTCCGTCCGCTGCTTGGGCGGTCCCCTTCATCCCGAAGGCCGCGGCCACCTTTTCGGCGCCCTTTGCCGGATCCACCGAAGCTGTTTTATACGTCATCGCGCTGGAGCGGTCCGCGCTGAGGGCGACTTCCATCACAATCTCCGGGGGCAGCGGGTTGTCCGGCGTGAAGATGTTCAGCTTTTCGAACTCGCCGCCGCTGTCCACCACGATCAGAGCGACGCAGGCCATGTAGACGGCAAGCACCACCGAAAGGGCAGAAAGATGGGTTTTGCGGCTCATCTGCGGCTCTTTGAAGAACGCAACGTTCGCAAAAAACAGCTTGATGAAGGAAAACAGCCCAAACCCGATCAGGATGCCAAGGAATGCGCCAATCGCGCAGTCCACGTTAAAGCCGGAAAAAACAGCCGTCGTCAGTGCGGTCACCGCAGCAGCGCCGAGGGCAAAGACCGCGGCTTTTTTGAGTTTGTCGCACTTCTTTGCGAACTTGGGAAGCAAGAATCCCGCAGGAACGAAGGGCAACACCGTCTTTGCAAAACTCAACCAGACTGCCACATAGCCGATTTCCCGCACCCGGGTCCATTGCAGGAAGGGAATGTAAACGGGGTCGGTATTTTGCGTCAGCGTTGCCACATACGCCAGAGCGCCGGTAAAAAGCCCGAAAAAAGCAGCGAGCGTTAGCGGCGAAGCGGGAAATGCGCGCTTCCTGGACTTGAGCGCCAGCGCGACAGCAAACGAAACGATAAAGCCGCCCACGGCGAAGATCGCCACGTTCAGATAGATATTTTCGAACATCTGTCCTCCCAATAATCCGTCTTAAACCACCTCTGCGCCCAGACAGTTCTTCATGTGCCCCAGCGCGAAGGCATGCCCTTCCGGCGAAAAAGACGCTACGGCGTTTTGGGGCACGATCACGTCGAATCCGAGGTTATAGGCGCCGATGGCCGTGTGCAGGATGCAGATGTCCGTGCAGACGCCGGCAAGCTCCACCGCGTCCACATCCAGCTTGTTCAGCCTTTTTGCAAGATCGGTGCGGGCGAAAGCGGAATAGCGGGTTTTGTCCATCCAGATGACCTGCTCCGGACGCTCGCGGATCAGCTCCTCCAGCGCTTTTCTGGTTTCGCCGTACACTTCCCTGCCCGGCGTACCAAAGATGTTATGCGGCGGAAAGAGCTTGCTTTCCGGGTGGGCGGTGTCCCCTTCGTAATGAAGGTCCCTGAGGACGAAAATCGGTTCTTTGGTCTTTTCGTATTGTCTGATCAGTTCCACGATGGCGCCGTCAATCTCCTGCCCCGGCTTGCCGCAGGTCAGCTTTCCGTCGTCGGCGATGAAATCATACGTATAATCAATGATCAAGAGCGCTCTCCTCATTTGCACACCTCCGCCTTTGCCTTTATTGTATTTTCCCGCCGTATGTTTCGGCGATCAGTTCCGCGACAGCCCTTGCCTCGCTCTGCACGCGCTGGCTGTCCTCCCCTTCCATCATAACACGGATCAACGGCTCTGTGCCAGAAGTGCGAACCAGCACCCTGCCCTTTTTGCCAAAGGCTGCTTCCGCGGCCCGGATCCGGTCGGCAATGCATTGATCCTTCGGATAGGCCAGCTTGGCTTCTTCCGGAACAGCGACGTTGACGAGGATTTGGGGATAAATCTCGATGGTGTGGGCCAGCATCGAAAGGGGCATGTCTTTGCGCACCATGACGGACAATAGCTCCAGCGCGGAGAGTATGCCGTCCCCTGTGGTGTTTTTTTGCAGGAAGATCAGGTGGCCCGACTGCTCGCCGCCGAGGTTATAGCCCCCCGTCAGCATACGCTCGAGGACGTACCTGTCCCCCACGTCGGTGATTTCCACGTGGATGCCGTCCGCGCGCAGGGAGTTGACCATGCCGATGTTGCTCATCACCGTGGCGACCAGGGTGTTCTTTTCCAGCGCGCCCCTTTGAAACATATCCCTTGCGCAAAGGGCCATGATCCGGTCCCCGTCCACCAAATCGCCCTGTTCGTCCGCGGCGATCAGCCGGTCCGCATCCCCGTCGAAGGCGAGACCAACGTCCGCCCCATGCTCAAGCACCAGCTTTTGCAGGTTCTTCGGTTTTGTGGAGCCGCAATCGTCGTTGATGTTGATCCCGTTGGGGCTCACAAAGCAGGGGATCACCTCCGCCCCCAGGCGGAAAAAAACCTCCGGCGCGATGGGCACAGAAGCGCCATTTGCGCAATCCAGGACGATTTTTATCCCGTCCAGCCGAACGTCCGACGAATCCACCAGGTGTTGAATATACTCTTCTGCGCCGGAAGGGAAATCGACGTTTTGCCCGATGTCGCCATTTTCGGGGAGCTTGTGGGAGATTTTTCCCAGCACGATTTCCTCGATCCGGTCCTCCACTTCATCCGAAAGCTTGAATCCGCTCCTGCTGAACCACTTGATGCCATTGAACTCATACGTGTTGTGGGACGCGGAGATGACAACGCCCGCGTCCGCTCCGTGTTCCCTGGTCAAATATGCGATTCCGGGGGTGGGGATAATACCCACATCCGCCGCCATGGCTCCAGCGGAGCAGATCCCCGCCATCATCGCGTTGAGCAGCATGTCTCCGGAAATCCTGGTGTCTCTCCCAATTATGATAACGGGTTTTTCCGTTCCTTTTGTAAGCACTTGGGCCCCGGCCTGCCCCAGCTTGAACGCCAGCTCGCAGGTAAGGTCCCTGTTCGCGACGCCTCGTACACCGTCGGTGCCGAACAGTCTTGCCATTCTTCTCCTCCGTCATGTTTTGATTTCAACTGCTATCATATCATTATATACCGCACCTTGGATATTAGAAATCTGTAAACACAAGAAAAAGCCGGCAAAGCATGCGCAATGCCGGCTGAATAGGAGTGTTTTAGTCTTCCAGCTTGGGGAAAAGGTCTGCCAAAGAGGTGGTGGCACCCTCAACAGGGGGGATGCTGACGCGTTCTTCCATTTCGCTGATTGCGGTCATGGAATCGGCATCGTCCATGATAATGTCCTCAATAGACGGCATTTCCTCAAGGAGAACCTCGCGGCGGCTCAAGCTGATGCGCTTGGCTTCAGGGTTGACATCCAGCACCTTGACGCGAATGATGTCGCCCACTTTCAGCTCGTCTTCAACCTTTGCTATGCGAGTTGTGGCAACCTGGGAAATGTGAACGAGTCCGTCGATGGTCGGCTCAAGAGAAACGAAAGCACCGAAGGGAACAATACGAACAACCTTGCCCTCCACCACGGAACCGACGGGGTAGCGCTCAGCTGCGGTGGTCCAGGGCTTGGGCTGAAGCTGCTTATAGCTGAGGGAAACACGCTCTTTCTCGGGGTCTACCGCCAGTATGAGAACTTCAATCTGGTCACCGATTTTCAGCACATCGGAAGGATGTTTGACGCGGCCCCAGGCCATCTCGGTCACATGGACCAGACCATCCACACCGCCAATGTCCACAAAAGCGCCGAAATCGGTCAGCCTGCGAACGATGCCCTGCACGCGGTCCCCCGCCTTCAGGGAGTTCCAAAGTTCTTTTTTCCTGGCTTCCTCTTCGGCAAGCAGGACCTTCTTCTGGGAAGCGACAACGCGCTTTTTCCTTTCGTCAATTTCAAGGATCATCAAGCGCATCGGCTTGCCGACGTATTCGTCCAGTTTCTCGACATAGCGAGTGGAAACGTGAGAAGCCGGAACAAAGGCGCGGACTCCGTCAATGCTGGCGATCACGCCGCCCTTGACGACCTCTTTGCATATGGCGTCGTATACAGCGGACTCGCCTTCTGCACCCTGAATGAACTTCTCCCAGGCCTTTTTGGATTCAACGCTCTTGTGAGAAAGCAGGACATTGCCTTCCCCATCGTTTACTTTGACGATTTCGACCTCGATCTCGTCACCAACCTGGAACTTCTCCGCGGAATCGCCTTCAGCGTTGGTGAATTCGCTCCTGGGGATGAAGCCGTCGGATTTATAGCCAATATTGACGCATACTTCACTATCCGTGATCTGGACAATGGTTCCTGTCAGAACTTGTCCATTCTGAATTCTAACGAGGGTCTTTTCAAAAGCTTTGGTAAACTCGTCAGAAGCGGAATCGGTTTCGGAAGCGGCGTCGACGTCAGGTGCCTGTACGGCTTCAGGCTCAACGGGCTGTGCGACTTCGGCGGCAACGGTCTCTGCTGCCTGGATCGCGGTGTTTTCGAGTTCGCTCATACTGGTAAGTACCTCCAAAATCATACATTTCGGCGTCGAAGCGCCGGCGACAACACTTATTATATCATGTGCTTTCAATTTTGCAAGTATAGATACGAAAGCTTTCGGATTTTCAACGAAATATATGTTTTTACAATGCTGCGCGCAAATGCGGGCCAGTTTTTGCGTGTTGGAGCTGTGTTTTCCGCCAATTACCACAACAGCGTCAGAAATCCGGGCAAGCTCTTCGGCCTCTCGCTGCCTTTCTTCGGTTGTGGTGCAGATTGTGTCGTGGATATCAAACTTTTTGACTTTTTCGGAAAGTGCAAGAATGACTTCAGAAAATTGCGATTTGGGTATCGTGGTCTGGGCGACCACAGCGGCCCTTTCCATGCGGGGCAGTTCCGACACGTCCTCCTTCGACGCGAGCACATAGGCGTGTTCCCCTGAGCGGGCGCGAATCCCGATGACTTCAGGGTGTTTGGCGTCTCCCACGATCAGCACCGTTTTGCCTTCATTGGCTTCCTTTTCCACAATCTTGTGAATCCTGCTCACAAAGGGACAGGTGGCGTCATGCACGATCAATCCCCTGTGATTGCATTCTTCGATGACACTGGGCGCAACTCCATGGGATCGGATCACCACATGGGAACCCTCGGGGATTTCAGCAACAGAGTTGACTGCCACCGCCCCCCTTCTGACGAGATCCTCCACCACGTCTTTGTTGTGGATCAGTTCGCCAAGGGTGTAGACCTTTTCGTTGGCGCCCAGAAGTTCTTCGACCTTGTCCATCGCCCGCCGCACACCAAAGCAGAAACCGCAGTGCTTGGCGACTTTGATGATCATTCTTCGTCCTTTCTCGCGATCGCGATGATCTCTTTTCGAATGGCTGCCGTCATGGCTTTGAGCCGGGTTTCCTTGTCCGCATGGGGTTCGATCTCTGCGAGATTCAAGGGAGGAGCGAAGGCCACCCGTCTTCTGCCCCTGGTGCGGCCCACTTGAATGTGCGCAGGGTACACCACGGTGCCGCAACGGCTGGCGATGAAACTCGCCCCTTCTTCAAAGGGGAGCAGCTTCCCGGTCTTGCTTCGGGTCCCTTCGGGAAAAATGACAAGAATCCCCCCGTCGCTGACGACGCGCATGCATTTACGCACTGCCGCCACATCCACGCTGTTCCTGCGGACAGGTATCGCGTTCAGCTTCCGAATCACAAAGCTGAGGATGGGAATGCGAAACAGTTCCTCCTTCGCAAGGAAGTGGAGCGTCCGGTCCGGCAGGCAGATGGCCAGCAACACAGGGTCAAACAGCCTCAGGTGATTGCAGACCAGCACCCCGCCGTGTTCGGGAACGTTTTCGATCCCCTCCGCCAACGGCCGCCACAAAAGCCAGAGGAGCGGGCGCACCAATCGCACGGCAAATTTATAGAACGTCACGTTTCTCTTCTCCCTCTTTGATGAAGCCAAGGATTTTTTCAACGACCTGCTCCAGAGTCAAATCCGTGGTATCGATAAGATGCGCATCTTCCGCTTGTTTTAGCGGCGAATGGGCCCTGTGGCTGTCGTCGTAATCGCGCTTGATGATTTCCTGTTCGAGCGCTTCCACCGATTTTGCCGGCAACCCCTTTGCAAGCAGCTCCACATGCCGCCGCCTTGCGCGGGTCGCAGGTGAAGCGGTGACAAAAAACTTATAAGTCGCGTCGGGAAGGACCACGGTTCCGATATCCCGCCCGTCCATGACCACGTCATTCCCTTGCGCGATCTTCCTTTGCTGGGCGACCAGCATTTCCCGAACAGCGGGAATCGCCGAAATCGCGGATGCATACATCCCGCATTCGGCAGAGCGGATCTTGTCCGTCACGTCCTCGCCGTTCACAAAAAGGCGCTGTTCTCCATCCTGATAGGTCACCACGAGTTCGGTGTTCGCGAGCATCGGGAGAACCTCTGCCTCGTTTCCGGGATCAAGGCCCAGGGACGCGGCCTTATACCCCAGCGCGCGGTACATCGAACCAGTATCCAGATAAAGCAGCCCCAGCCGTTTGGCAATGGCCTTTGCGGCGGAGCTTTTGCCCGCGGCGGCGGGGCCATCGATTGCGACAGTGATCAAAATCAGCCTTCCTCCAAAATCTTCAGATTGCCCTGTGGCCCAGGCCGATGGCGATTTCGTCCAGATGGAGCATTCCTATTCCGAAGAAAATGCAAACCGCGATGTTGCCGGTGGTTCTGGCGATGCCGATCTTCCCGCCGACGTTGAAGCCCACAGCCTTGGCAGAGATGGCGGAAAGCGCTTCCCGGGCGGCACCGGCGACGGCGCCCTCCAGATGATATTCGGTGCCGATCAGCCCTTCCCTTTTCGCTGCGACCACCGCCCGCTCGATTATTTTTCCCGCCGAAGAAACAAACTCGCCGCCAAAATCCACCGCCGCAGCCTGGATCCCCTCGCCCGCGAGCTTTGCTTTGAGTTCCCGCTCCTCCTGGCGGTCGATGGTCAGCGCTATGGATATCGCGGCACGCGCGATGAGCTTGGTATCATAAACAGAAGGTTCTGTCATCGATGAGGCTCCTTATTCGTCACAAATTGACAATCCAGCCAGATGCCCGGTGGAAAAGGCGATCTGGAGGTTGAATCCGCCGGTCAGCGCGTCCACGTCCATCACCTCTCCGGCGAAGAACAGCCCCCCAACGAGCTTGGATTCCATGGTGGAGGGGTTGATTTCCTTCACGGAAACGCCCCCGCGGGTCACGATCGCCTCTTTCAGCGGTCTGTATCCGGAAACGTGGAGTTTCAGGGCTTTGAGGGCGTTCCCGATGGCGATGCGCTCTTCCCGGGTGATCTGGTGTACGATTTTTTCTTCATCCACTCCGGCGACGGACAGCACCACGGGAATCATTCTGTTCGGGAGCAGGTCCACCATCCCGTTTCTGGCGGATTTGTTGGCATAGGCGGCAAAATCCCGAAGAATCCGGGCGTCCAACTGCGACGGAGTAAGCCCGGGCTTCAGGTCGATCACAAGGGTGACGGGTTCGTCCTGATTGACCATGCTGCTGGCGGAAAGCACCAAAGGGCCGGACACGCCGAAATGGGTAAAAAGCATTTCCCCCAACTCATCAAAAACGATCTTCCTGCCGGAAAAAGCCGTCAGCCGCACGTTTTTCAGCGTCAACCCGGAAAGGGTTTTCGGCCACGCCTCCTTCGTCAGCATGGGAATCAACGCCGGCTTTGGCGGGATCACCGTATGCCCCAGGGCCTTGGCGAACTCATAGCCGTCCCCCGTCGAGCCTGTGGAAGGATAGGAGACGCCCCCCGTGGCGATGACGAGGGCTTCGCACTTGATGGGGCCCTGATCCGTCCTGACTCCGGCGATTCTACCCTCGGATACGTCGATCGAGCGCACCGCGGTGTTGAACACCGTCTGCACACCGCAGGCTTTCAGATGCCTGCCCAGGGCAAAGATCACATCCGATGATTTGTCCGAAACCGGGAACACCCTTCCCCCCCGCTCCCGCTTGACCGGCACGCCCAAGGATTCCACAAGGGCAATCACATCCTCGCTGCCAAAACGGCTCAAAGCGCTATACAAAAATTTCGGGTTCCTGGGAATGTTCCGGAAGACTTCCTCGGCATCGGCAATATTGGTCAGGTTGCACCTGCCCTTGCCCGTTATGTAGAGCTTTTTGCCCAGTTTTTCGTTCTGCTCGATCAGGGTCACCTCATGCCCTCTTTGGGCCGCGGTCGCCGCTGCGAGCATTCCGGCCGGACCGCCGCCGACCACTACCGTCTTTGCCAAGGAAGCTCCTCCATCAGGTGTGTTGTGTCGTTAAACAGGCGGAGCACCGCCCGGTCCTGATAAAAGTCGATGATGCTCATGGATGCATTGTCCATCCTCAGGGAATGGATGCGCGAAAGCGGGAGCCCGATGGAAAGGGCGACCATCGCCTTGCAGGGAACGGAATGGGAAACAGCCGCCACCGTTTGGCCTTCGTAATCCTTTCTGATGCGCGAAAGAAAGTGCGTACAGCGCTCCGCCACCTGCATCAGCGTCTCCGCCTTGCCGGGCGGGGCGCAAAGGTGCGGGTCGGTGTTCCAAACCTTGAGCTCCTCCGGATAGCGTTCTCCGATTTCGTCAAAAGTAAGCCCCTCCCATTCGCCAAAGGCGATTTCCCGAAGGTCGTGATCCGTCGCCACCGGCGCTCTTACGATCGAAGCAATGGCGTTTGCTGTGGACACGGCCCGGGAAAGGGGGCTGGAGAACACGCATCTGATCTGCATGTTGCGCACCCTCGCGCCCATGCGCCGGGCTTGTTTCAACCCTCTTTGGGTCAGCCCGATATCCGTCATCCCCTGCGTTTTGCGAAGCCTGTTCCAGTCGGTCTCTCCATGCCGAACGATGATAAGACGCATGGGGTACTCCTCAATTTCCATTTTTGCCGATGTAGACCTTTTGCTTGTCCCAGATCGCCTCGAGCTGGTTGAACCGCTGGGAGACTTCGTCCTTCCTGCGGATGCTCAGTGCGACAATGATCGCGTTGATCAGGCTCAACGGCGCGACCAGGGAATCGGCAAAGGAGGCCATGTCGCTCCTTGCGATCAGCACTTCTTCGGCGCACTCCGCCAAGGGGGAAATCAGCCCGTCCGTTATGGCGAAAACCCGCGCTCCTTTTCCCTTGGCAAACTTCATTCCTTCGACGGTGCGGGTGGAATACCTGGGGAAGCTGATGCCAATGCAGACGTCCCCGTCCTCGATACGGATCATCTGTTCGAAGATGTCC
>JBMNTV010000053.1:0-13635 GCA_050945915.1 Christensenellales bacterium | reverse complement strand
ATCAACCGCCCCAGGAGCCGATCACGACGCCGGACGAAGGCGACGCAGAGATTTTGGGCGAAGTTCCCGGCCAGCCGGTGGTTGCCGCGACGCCTGCGCCCCGATCCCCGGAACAGAAGGAGATCGAAGCCATCGAACGCCTGCTCCCCGGCCGGAAGTTCCGGGATATGGAGGCGCAGGAGCTTTCCGGGCTTCTTGACCAGCTGGGCGGCGAGTTTGACGCTTTTGGCCGTACGGACGGCGCGGGGAATGCTTACGCCCTGATCCGCCTTGCGGATGGTCGGCCCTTTTCGGGGAAGCATGACCGCTTTGCGGAAGGCGACCCGGATTACCGGTATACTTGCTTTGAAATCTCCCACGCGGACGGCACCCGGTCGCTGGAAATCGCTGTTTTGACAAAAGCCGGCGACATCGAAACGGAGGAGGTGCTGTACTCCGTTCGTAACGTCGAGGTCATCGAGTTCGGAGCCGACGGGCAGTTTGGATATGTGGTGCTCAACTGCGCCGATCCACGGGTAAGAAGCGCCGTGTTGCCCGGCAGCCGGGCGGTGATGATCGAAGCGGCGTCCAGGGGCCTGGAGAGCATCCAGCCACAAGGCGCCCACCTCGCGCTGACGCTGTACGATACCCAAATCCGGGACAATCTGGGCTTTGGCGAGCCCGTCCGGTTCTACCTGCCCCTAAATGACGAGCAGTACAAAATAGCCGAGGAGCTGATCGGCGCGGGGTTCGAACCCAAGGATGCGAAGGAACTGCAAAAGAAGTTCCCGGACCTGTATGACACCGGCGTGACCCTTTTTGTCGATGGGGAAAGCTATTCGATGTTCTCTTGCGGCGCCTTTTCTCTGGGGTCTGCGGAAGGATATGATCCGACGCTGGTTTCAGAAAGCCTGTCCGACTGGCTGCGGGGCGTTGCCGTGCAATACCTCGGCTATGACCCCGCGGGGTACCAAAGAAGCTGGTTCGACCAGCCCCTCGCCTCCGCCACGCTGACCTTTCACGTGCGCGGGGAAGTGGACGGGTACCGGAACTGGAAAGAGCAGGTCCAGACGGTCACCGACCCCGAAAAGTTGGAGGATCTCGCCGAACTGTTCCAAGAGGCGGAATATGGCTCCGCCAGCGCCTGCGCCTTCGGCGCGCCGCTGGTCATCACCCGATCGGACGGCGAAACGCTGACCATTTATGTGGCGGAGGATTCCTGCGGTACCGCGATGATTAAAGGCTCCATCTGGTGCAAGTACGGCGAGCAGGATAAGCTGGCGGAAATCTTTGATGAAGCGATGGCGGGAAGGATGTAAGCCATTCCGAATACGGCTATTCCAATGAAAAACCGGCGCGACGGACGATGCGCCGGTTTGCGTTTCGTTTCAGGACCCATAATTACGCTGACGACTGCCGTGGTGCATCCGGTAATGCTCCGACGGGAAGACGGAAGTGCGATCTGCGGGAACAGCGCAGCGACAAAAAGCGGCAATGCGGCAAGGGGAGGGAAGGATTCTCGTTGTTTTTTATGGCGACCATCCCATTTTGCCTCTGGAGCTCCATAGCGGAGCAGCGCCAATTTTATTAAGAATATCACCTAATTGCATGAAATCTGATTGCATGAAAGAAGTGTTGTGCTTTGGCGCAATTTCTGAAGCAGTTTGCGGATACGGCGATGCGCCATGAAAAACTTGGTTCTGCTCTTTCGCGCAACTCGCTGCAAACACTGCGATGGGGGCGGAGCGGTTTGCCGCAGCAGAGATACCGCTATTTTTCGGAATTTTCACGAGTCAAGGTTTCAATTTTCCCTGATTTGGCAATACTATCAGATGGATTTTTTGGAAAGCGTTGCTTATGCGGCGAACGGGAAGGGGATGCGTTCCCGCGGCATTCCTTCCGCTTCCGGCGCGCTTGTGGCTTTTTGGCGATATTTCATCCATAAATGGCTATTATGCATAATTACATACTCAGAAACGGAAGGGTATGCTAAAAATTTTGTTGACAAGCAGAAGGTGTTATGATAGACTTCTAAGCTGCCATAAATATGTGGTATTGCGTCAAAATCTGCCCCTTGGGAGGCAATGCCCCCAAGTTCATTGCAAATATCGACGGTTTTCCTGTCGCAAAGCGACATTTCGGAGGCCACAGGGCAGCGAACCGTTTTAGCCGGGAGCGCTCGAATCGTCCGCGGGAATTTTATCACAAAATTCGTTCCGTGCGACGGTTTATTTTGTCCTTTAAGGCGTTGTTTTGCGAATCAAAGGTATATGACAGACTAAGGAGTGTAGCTGAATTGGTTCATGACGTGCAGATGGGTAAAAGGATAAGGAAGAGCTTCTCCCACATCGAAGAAGTGCTCGAGATGCCCAACCTCATCGAGATCCAGAAGAAATCCTACGAGCGGTTCCTTCGCGAAGAGTTGCGGGATGCATTGAATGACGTCTTTCCAATAACCGACTATGCCGAAAAACTTGTGCTGGAGTTCGTCGATTACGACATTTCGACTCCTCCGAAATACACGGTTGAGGAATGCAAGGAGCTGGACCAGAACTATTCCGCACCGCTGAAGGTGACGGTGCGCCTCGTGAACACCGAGACCGGAGAGGTCAAGGAATCCGAGGTGTTTTTGGGCGATTTCCCCATCATGACCGATTCCGGGACCTTCGTCTATAACGGCGCCGAGCGCGTCATCGTCTCCCAGCTCATGCGCTCGCCCGGCGTCTATTACGATATGAAGAAGGACAAGACCGGCCGCGAGCTTTATTCCACCCAGATCATCCCCAACCGCGGCGCCTGGATGGAATACGAGACCGACTCCAACGACATTTTGTACGTCCGCATCGACAGGACGAGGAAGATCCCCCTGACGCTGTTGCTTCGGGCCATCGGCCTGGGCACCAACGAGGAGATCATCGACACCTTCGGCGAGGACGAGCGCCTGCTCGCCACGCTGGATAAGGACGCCACCACCCACAAGGCCGCCAGTGTGGCAGACGGCCTGATCGCCATTTACAAGCAGCTTCGCCCCGGCGAACCCCCGACGGAGGAATCCGCCCGGGCGCTTTTGACTTCCCTTTATTTCGAACAAAGAAGATATGACATCGCCCGGGTGGGCCGCTACAAGTTCAACAAAAAGCTCGCCCTGGCCAGCCGCATCGCCGGCAAGGTGGCGGCGGAGTCCGTCATCGCCCCCGAGACCGGCGAGCTGCTCGCATCCGAGGGGGAGCTGATCTCCAGGGAGCTGGCGAATCGCATCCAGAACGCCGGCGTCAATTCCGTTTCCATCCGCCACGAGGATCGCGTGCTCAAGATCCTGGGCAACCACTTTGTGGACCCCCAGGCGCACCTGTCCTTTGACCCGGAAGAAGCGGGCCTGAACGAAAAGGTCCATTACCCCACCCTGCGCCGCATCCTGGACGAAAACGCGGGGGCGGACGAGGAGACCCTGAAGCGCGTCCTCAGGGAAAACGTCAACGAACTCATCCCCAGAAGGCTGCATCGGGACGACGTCATCGCCTCGGTCAGCTATCTTCTGCAGCTTCCCTATGGCATTGGCCATACGGACAACATCGACCATCTGGGCAACCGCCGCGTCCGCTCCGTGGGCGAACTGCTGCAAAGCCAGATCCGCGTCGGCCTGAACAGGCTGGAGCGCGTGGTGCGCGAACGCATGCAGATCCAGGACGCGGAAACCGCATCTCCCCAGAACCTGATTAACGTGCGCCCCGTCACCGCCGCCATCAAGGAGTTCTTCGGGTCCTCTCAGCTTTCCCAGTTCATGGACCAGAGCAACCCCCTGGCGGAGTTGACCCACAAGCGCCGCCTTTCCGCCCTGGGACCGGGCGGACTGTCCAGGGACCGCGCCGGGTTCGAGGTGCGCGACGTTCACTTTTCCCACTACGGCCGCATGTGCCCCATCGAGACGCCGGAAGGCCCGAACATCGGCCTGATCAGCTCTTTGGCGGCGTATGCCCGCATCAACAAATACGGCTTTATCGAATCCCCGTACCGTCGGGTGGACAAGGAGAACAAGAAGATCACCGACGAGATCGTCTACCTGACCGCGGATGAGGAGGACGAATACATCGTCGCCCAGGCCAACGAGCCCATCGACCCCGAGACGGGCTGGTTTGCGGACGAGTATGTCGCCGGCCGTTTCAGGGACGATATTTCTGAATATCCCCGCGAGCGCGTGGATTTTATGGACGTTTCCCCCAAGCAGGTCGTCTCCGTGGCGACGGGCATGATCCCCTTTTTGGAAAACGACGACGCCAACCGCGCCCTGATGGGCTCGAACATGCAGCGCCAGGCCGTTCCCCTGCTGGTGACGGAGGCGCCCCTGGTGGGCACGGGCATGGAATACAAGGCCGCCAGGGATTCCGGCGTCGTGGTGCTCGCCAAGGAGTCGGGCGTCGTCACCAAGGTGGATGCCAACTCCATCACCGTCAAGGAAGACGACGGAACCATGCGCTTCTATAAGCTCATCAAGTTCCAGCGCTCCAACCAGTCCACCTGCATCAACCAGCGCCCCATCGTCCAAGTGGGCGAGAGGGTGGAAAAGGACCAGGTGATCGCGGACGGCGCGGCCACCGACCAGGGCGAGATCGCTCTGGGTAGGAACGTCCTGATTGGCTTCATGCCCTGGGAGGGCTATAACTACGAGGACGCCGTCCTGATCAGCGAAAAGCTGGTGCGGGACGACATCTACACCTCGATTCATATTGAGAAACACGAGTGCGAAGCCCGGGAAACCAAGCTGGGCGCAGAAGAGATCACTAGGGACATCCCCAACGTCGGCGAAGATGCGCTGAAGGACCTGGATGAACAGGGTATCGTGCGCATTGGCGCGGAAGTGCGCAGCGGAGACATCTTGGTGGGCAAGGTGACGCCCAAGGGCGAAACCGAGCTGACCGCGGAAGAGCGGCTGCTGCGCGCCATCTTCGGCGAAAAGGCGCGGGAAGTGCGGGACACTTCGCTGCGCATGCCCCACGGCGAGTCCGGCGTGGTGGTGGACGTCAAAGTGTTCGACGCCACCGAAAAGCGGGCGGACCTTGCCCCCGGCGTCAAGCGCATGGTGCGGGTTTACGTCGCCCAGAAGCGCAAGATCAGCGTAGGGGACAAGATGGCCGGCCGCCACGGCAACAAGGGCGTCGTCGCCCGCATCCTGCCGGAGGAGGATATGCCGTTCTTGCCGGACGGCACGCCGCTTCAGATCGTTTTGAACCCGCTGGGCGTGCCTTCGCGCATGAACATTGGCCAGGTGCTGGAAGTGCACCTGGGCGCTGCCTGCCGGAAACTCGGCTGGCACGTCGCCACCCCGGTGTTTGACGGCGCCACCGAGGCGGACATCCAGAAATGCCTGCGTCTGGCCGGCATGCGCGAGGATGGCAAGACCATCCTCTATGACGGCCGCACCGGCGAGCCCTTCGATAATCATGTGACGGTGGGCATTATGTACTACATGAAGCTCCACCACCTGGTGGACGACAAGATCCACGCCCGCTCCACCGGCCCCTATTCCCTGGTCACCCAGCAGCCCCTGGGCGGCAAGGCCCAGTTCGGCGGCCAGCGCTTCGGCGAGATGGAAGTCTGGGCGCTGGAAGCCTATGGTGCGGCCCATACCCTGCAGGAGATCCTCACCGTTAAGTCGGACGACGTCACCGGACGCGTCAAGACCTACGAGGCCATCGTCAAGGGCGAAAACATCCCCGAACCCGGCGTTCCCGAGTCCTTCCGGGTGCTCATCAAAGAGCTGCAGTCTCTGGCTTTGGATGTCAAAGTCCTTTCTGCGGACAATCGGGAGGTCGAACTCAGGGATCTGGACGAAGATGACATACGCCCCCTCGGGCTGAACCTCGAAGGAGCGGAATCGGATACCACAGCCACCGGCAAGCAGCCGGCCGAGAGCTTCGATGAGGACGATTTCGGCGATCTGGACGACTTTACCCAGGAATCTTTCGGCGTGGAAGACTTCGCCAACCTGCCCGGCGCGCCCGGGGTGACGGACGACTTCCTGCTCGAGGATTTCAACTTCGAACTGCCGGAAGACGAGGACAAGGGCGAAGATAAGGAAGAGTAACCGCCGCACCCACCGACCGAAGGGAGATATCGCTTTGTACGAGCTTGATAATTTTGACTCTATAAGGATCAGTCTGGCTTCGCCGGAAAAGATTCGCGAATGGTCTTTTGGCGAGGTCAAAAAGCCCGAAACCATCAACTACCGCACCTTAAAGCCCGAGCGGGACGGCCTGTTTTGCGAGCGCATCTTCGGGCCCACCAAGGACTGGGAATGCCATTGCGGTCGCTATAAGCGGGTGCGCTACAAGGGCATCATCTGCGACAAGTGCGGCGTCGAGGTCACCCGGGCCAAGGTGCGCCGGGAACGCATGGGCCACATCGAGCTGGCCGCGCCCGTGTCCCACATCTGGTATTTCCGCGGTGCGCCCAGCCGCATGAGGCAGCTCTTGGACATCAAGGCCAACGACCTTGAGAAGGTGCTGTATTTCGCGTCCTACATCGTGATCGACAAGGGCGACACCGAACTGGAAAATAAATACGTGTTCGAATCCGAGCGCGAATACCGCGAAGCCGTGGAAAAATACGGCGACCGCTTCCGTGCCGGCATGGGGGCTGCTGCCATCAAGGAGCTTTTGCAGCAGCTCGACCTGGAGGAGATGGCGAAGGAGCTCAGGAAGGACATCCAGACCTCCGCCAGCCAGAAGCGCGCCGCCGCCATCAAGCGGCTGGAAGTTGTGGAGGCCTTCCAGAAGTCCGGCAACCGCCCGGAGTGGATGATTCTGGACGTTTTGCCCGTCATCCCGCCGGATCTGCGCCCGATGGTGCAGCTGGACGGCGGCCGCTTCGCCACCAGCGACCTGAACGACCTTTACCGCCGCGTCATCAACCGCAACAACCGCCTCAAACGGCTCCTGGAGCTGAAGGCGCCGGACATCATCGTTCGAAACGAGAAGCGCATGCTTCAGGAAGCGGTGGACGCCCTGATCGACAATGGCAGGAGGGCCCGGGCGGTCACCGGCCCCGGCAACCGGCCTTTGAAGTCCCTTTCCGAACTGCTCAGGGGCAAGCAGGGCCGCTTCCGCATGAACCTTCTGGGCAAGCGCGTGGACTATTCCGGCCGTTCGGTCATCGTCGTCGGCCCGGAACTCAAGATGTACCAGTGCGGACTGCCCAAGGAGATGGCGCTGGAGCTGTTTAAGCCCTTCGTCATCAAATCCTTGACGGAAAAGGGCCTGGCCCACAACATCAAATCCGCAAAGCGCATGGTGGAGCGCGGCCGGATGGAAGTCTGGGACGTTCTCGAAGAGGTCATCAAGGATCACCCGGTGCTCTTGAACCGCGCCCCCACGCTGCACCGCCTGGGCATCCAGGCCTTTGAGCCGGTGCTGATCGAGGGCCGCGCCATCAAGCTCCACCCGCTGGCCTGCACCGCCTTTAACGCCGACTTTGACGGCGACCAGATGGCCGTTCACGTTCCGCTTTCCGTGGAAGCCCAGGCGGAAGCCAGGTTCCTCATGCTGGCGGCGAACAACATCCTCAAGCCCCAGGACGGCCGCCCCGTCGTTTCCCCCACTCAGGACATGGTCTTGGGCGTGTACTATCTGACGGCGGAGAAGAAGGGCGCAAAGGGCGAAGGCTTGGTCTTCTCCTCTCCGGAAGAGGCGATCATGGCCTATCAGACCAACCAGCTTGACCTGCAGGCGGTGGTCAAGATCCGCTTTACCAAGGAGATCGACGGGAAAAAGAAGCACCGCCTGATCAGCACCACCGTGGGACGCGTGCTGTTTAACGAGGCGATCCCCCAGGATCTCGGCATGGTGGAGCGCAACACCGAAGATGATCTGCTCAGGCTCGAGGTGGACTGCCAGGTGGGCAAGAGGCTGCTGGGCGAGATCGTCGACCGCTGCTTCAGGAAGCACGGCGCTTACCTGACCAGCAAGATGCTGGACAAGATCAAGGAACTCGGCTACCACTATTCCACCAAGGCAGGCGTTACTGTGGGCTATATGGACGTCAAGGTCCCCCCGGAAAAACACGCCTTGCTCAAGGAGGCCGAGAAAAAGGTTCAGAATATCACCGAAAAGTTCCGCATGGGTCTTCTGACGGAAGATGAGCGGTACAACGCCGTCGTCCGCACCTGGGAAAACACGACGAACCGCGTCACGCAAGCCCTGGAGCGCATCAAGGCGGAAGACCCCTTCAACCCGGTGCACATGATGGCCGATTCCGGCGCCCGCGGTTCCATGCAGCAGATCCGCCAGCTGGCGGGAATGCGCGGCATGATGAAGGACACCGCCGGCCGTACCATCGAGATGCCCATCCGCGCGAACTTCCGCGAGGGCCTCACCGTCCTGGAATTCTTCATTTCCAGTCACGGCGCGCGTAAGGGCCTGGCGGACACCGCGCTGCGTACCGCGGACTCGGGCTATTTGACCCGCCGTCTGGTGGACGTTGCCCAGGACGTCATCGTCCGGGAGGAAGACTGCTTTGTCCAGCGCGGCAAGCTGGTCAAGGGCATGTGGGTGGAAGCCATCAAGGAGGATAAGGCCAGCATCGAGAACCTGCGGAACCGTCTGGAAGGCCGCGTGGCCGTGGACGACGTGGTCGACCCAAACACCGGAGAGATCATCGTAGGAGCCAACGAGCTGGTCACCTTCGAGGGCGCCCAGCGCATCGAGGACGCCGGCATCACCCGGGTCCAGATCCGCACGGTGTACACCTGCACCACCGAGTACGGCGTGTGTAGCAAGTGCTACGGCGCAAACATGGCCTCCGGCACGCTGGTGGACATCGGCGAGGCCGTGGGCATCGTCGCCGCCCAGAGCATCGGCGAGCCCGGCACCCAGCTGACGATGCGAACCTTCCACACCGGCGGCGTCGCCTCCGCGGGGGACATCACCCAGGGTCTTCCCCGTATCGAGGAAATCTTCGAGGCCAGGAACCCCAAGGGCGCGGCCGTCATTACCGAGATTCCCGGCATCGTGCAGATCCGCGAGAACCGCCGCCAGCGCGAAATCACCATCGTGGACAGCGTGGACGGCCGGACCGAGACCTATACCCTGCCTTACGCCTCCAAGCTCAGGGTCAACGAGGGCGACTTCGTCGAAGCGGGGGACAGCCTGACCGAAGGCCCCGTCAACCCGTCGGATATCCTGCGCCTCAAGGGCCCGAAGGAAGTCCAGGCGTATATGCTCAAGGAAGTCCAGAAGGTTTACCGCATGCAGGGCGTCGAAATCGCCGACAAGCACATCGAGGTCATCATCCGCCAGATGATGCGCAAGGTCCAGGTCGAGGACACGGGAGACGCCTCCATGCTCCCCGGCGAATTGGTGGACGTGTTCCGCTTCGAACGGGAAAACATCGAAACCATCGAGCGCGGCGGCCAGTGGGCGACGGCAAAGCCCAAGCTGCTGGGCATCACCAAGGCTGCTTTGGCGACGGAATCCTTCCTTTCCGCCGCAAGCTTCCAGGAGACCACCCGGGTGCTCACCGACGCCGCCATCAAGGGCAAGGTGGACCCCCTTGTCGGCCTGAAGGAAAACGTCATCATCGGCAAGCTGATCCCCGCCGGTGTGGGGATGAAGCGGTATAAGAACATCAAGGTGTACGAGAGCGGCTCCATCCTGCCCGAACTCCAAGGAGACGACCTGATCGGCAACCTTTGATCCGCACTTCCCGAAAGGAGAAGCAATGACGAACACCTCTTCTGCCCGGCCCTGCCGGCTGAAAGGAACGGATAGCTGCGAAAAGCTCGCCCGGGGCGATTGCAAGGTCTGCCCCGGAGGCGCCGCGGCCGAGGAACGGATCGACGAACTGGAACAGCACGTCAAGGCCGTTTCCGCGCTTTTGCCGGAGGAAGGGCCGCAAACCCTCCATGAGTCCGAGGAATGCCTGCTTTGCGTGGGCCGGCCGAGAAAAAAAAGCTGCTACGCCCTTTGGGATTTCGGCAACGTCCAGCCCAGGGAAAAGGTTCCAGGGCTGCTGGGCATCCAAAGGGAGGCAAAAGTCGGCGCCATGGTTCCCCTTCAGTTCGCCTGCTGCGCAAAATGCAGGAAAAACTGGGAAATGCTGACGCTTTCACTGCCCGCCTGCATCGCCGCAGGGGGTGGAATCGGCCTTGCCACCGGGTATATTCTTCCAATCCGGAACGCCCTCGCGAAAGTTCACCCGGTATTGCCCCTGGGCGTTTTTGCGGGATTTCTGCTCCTGGGTTGGCTTTGTGGAACGCTTCTTCGTCGCAGCATCCTGAAAAAGAAGGGCGCGGAAACGGCTTTCGATGTAAGTAAATTGCCCTATGTGGTCAAAATGAAGGAAAAGGGCTGGTTTTTGCTGATGGGCGGCAGGCTGAAGCGCCCGGTCTTTTCCGAACACAGAAGAAAGCGCGGCTGGTTTTGCTGAAACCGCTCAAACGGGTTGCGCTGCCTGAGAGGACCGGCCAAGGGCTGCGCCAGCGTTGGATCCAAATGTATTTGACAACAGACTTATTCAGTGATAAACTATTTTGGCGCGTGTGAAATGCGTTATTTCACCCGCCTGATTGAGCCTGTAAAGTTCGTTTGTGGGTTGCAGCGAATTTTATCCGTATATAGATTTTATCAATTTTGGAAGGAGGGCATTTTGATATGCCTACAATCAACCAGCTGGTCCGCAAGGGCAGAAAGCAGGTCGTATATAAATCCAATTCCCCGATCCTGAAGCGTTGCCCCCAGAAGCGTGGCATTTGCACCGCCGTCAGGACCATGACCCCCAAAAAACCGAACTCTGCGCTCAGAAAGATTGCGCGTATCCGCCTCACCAACGAGATGGAAGGCACGGCGTACATCCCCGGCATCGGCCACAACCTTCAGGAGCACTCCGTGGTTCTGATCCGCGGTGGCCGCGTCAAGGATTTGCCCGGCGTTCGTTACCACATCATCCGCGGCGCTCTGGATACTGCCGGCGTTGCAAAGCGCATGCAGTCCCGCTCCCTTTACGGCGCGAAGAAGCCCAAGACCGCCACCAAGAAGTAAGGAGGTAACCGAACATGCCCAGACGTGGATTCGTACCCAAGCGCGAAGTGCTTGTGGATCCGGTATATAAGAGCGCAATCGTCACCAAACTGATCAACCAGATCATGCTGGACGGCAAGCGGGGAACCGCCCAGAAAGCCGTTTATGGCGCATTTGACATCATCCGCGAAAAGACGGGTCGCGATCCCCTTGAAGTGTTCATGGAATGCCTGAACAACGTGATGCCCGTCCTCGAAGTCAAGGCCCGCCGCGTCGGCGGCGCGACCTACCAGGTCCCCCTTGAGATTCGCCCCGAACGCAGGCAGACCCTCGGCCTCCGCTGGTTGGTCAACTACTCCCGCGCTCGCAGCGAACGCACCATGGACGCCCGTTTGGCGGCGGAGATCATGGATGCCGCCAACTCCGCCGGCGGTGCCTTCAAGAAGAAGGAAGAAACCCACAGGATGGCCGAAGCCAACAGGGCCTTCGCCCATTACCGCTGGTAAGTTCACCCCAAGGCGGGAAAGCACCTTACTAACGCTATTATGGTTACAGGTACGGCATGCTTGGCCATGCCGTATCTTTCCGTCAACAAGAAACGAAACGACCTTCCCGCAGGATTATATGGTGACCATCTGATTGCTACGGGAAAGGAGGAGACCATGCCCCGGGAATACCCTCTCGAAAAGACGAGAAACATTGGAATTATGGCGCACATCGACGCCGGGAAGACGACGACGACCGAGCGCATTCTTTACTATACCGGCCGCATCCACAAAGTGGGCGAGACCCACGAGGGCGGCGCCACCATGGACTGGATGGTCCAGGAGCAAGAGCGCGGCATCACCATTACGTCTGCCGCCACCACCTGCCACTGGAACGGATACCGGGTCAATATCATTGACACGCCGGGCCACGTTGACTTTACCGTCGAAGTGGAACGTTCCCTGAAAGTGCTGGACGGAGCCGTCGCGGTGTTCTGCGCCAAGGGCGGGGTCGAGCCTCAGTCCGAAACCGTTTGGCGGCAGGCCACCAATTACGGTGTGCCCCGCATGGCCTATGTCAACAAGATGGACATCACCGGCGCGGATTTCTTTAACGTCGTGTCCATGATGCGCGAGCGCCTGGGCGCGAACGCCGTGCCGATCCAGCTTCCCATCGGGAAGGAGTCCGACTTTGTCGGCATCGTCGATCTCGTCGAGATGAAGGCCATCATCTACCACGATGACGACGGGAAAAACACCGACGACGCCCCCGTCCCCCCGGAACTGCTCGACCTTGCGGAGGAATACCGCGCCAACCTCATCGACGCCGTCGCCGATCAGGACGACGAACTGATGGAAAAGTACCTCAACGGCGAAGAACTCACCGTGGAGGAGATCCGCACCTGTATCCGAAAGGGCACCATCTCAAACCAGATCGTGCCGGTGACCTGCGGAACCTCCTATCGCAACAAGGGCGTGCAGCCCCTGCTGGACGCCATCGTCGCCTACATGCCCTCGCCGGTGGACATTCCCGCCATCAAGGGCTACAAGCCCGGCAAAGAGGACGAGATCGACGAGCGCCATTCCTCGGACGAGGAACCCTTCTCTGCGCTGGCCTTTAAGATCATGACCGACCCCTTCGTGGGCAAGCTGGCCTTTATCCGGGTGTATTCCGGCACATTGGAGAACGGCAGCTACGTCTACAACTCCACCAAGGGCAAACGCGAACGCGTGGGCCGCATCCTGATGATGCACGCCAACGACCGCAAGGAGACCAACAAGCTCTATTCGGGGGATATCGCAGCCCTCGTCGGATTGAAGGACACCACCACGGGGGACACCCTGTGCGACGACAAGCACCCCATCATCCTGGAGTCCATGGTGTTCCCGGAACCGGTCATCCGGGTGGCCATCGAGCCCAAGACCAAGGCCGGCCAGGACAAGATGACCATGGCGCTGGTCAAGCTGGCGGAGGAGGACCCCACCTTTAAGACCTATACCGACCCCGAAACCGGCCAGACCATTATCGCCGGCATGGGCGAACTGCACCTGGAGATCATCGTCGACCGCCTGATGCGGGAGTTCAAGGTGGAGGCCACCGTGGGCAAACCCCAGGTGGCGTACCGCGAATCCATCACCAGGGAAGCGACGGGCCACGGCCACTACGTCCGCCAGACCGGCGGCAGGGGCCAGTACGGCGACTGCGTGATCAAGCTGATTCCCGGCGAACCCGGCTCTGGATACAGCTTCACCAGCAAGATCGTCGGCGGCGTGATCCCCAAGGAGTACATCGAGCCCATCAACCAGGGCATCCAGGAAGCGGCACGCTCCGGCAGCCTGGGGGGCTACGAGCTGGTGGACTTTGCGGTGGAACTCATCGACGGCTCCTACCACGAGGTGGACTCTTCGGAAATGGCCTTCAAGATCGCGGGTTCCCTGGCCTTGAAGGACGCTTTGAAGAACGCGGCGCCCGTGCTGCTCGAGCCGATGATGAAGGTGGAGATCCACGTTCCCGACGAGTACCTCGGCGACGTCATCGGAAACATCAACGCCCGCCGCGGCCGCATCGGCGGCATGGAGGAGCGCTCCGGCACCCAGTGCGTCCACGCCATCGTGCCGCTTTCAGAGATGTTCGGTTACGCCACCGACCTTCGCTCGCGCTC
>JBMNTV010000052.1:0-13791 GCA_050945915.1 Christensenellales bacterium | reverse complement strand
GGCGCATTCCGCCGCCCTTTTTTCCGCCGCGGAAACGGCGCGCACCTCCCCCGTCAGGCCGATTTCGCCCAAGACGGCGCAGCCCGCGGGCAACGGAAGGTTGCGCAGCGAAGAACACAGCGCGCAGACGACAGCAAGGTCCGCGGCGCGATCGTCTACCTTCAGCCCGCCGACGATGTTCACAAAAGCGTCCTGATCCCCGAAAGCGAGGCCCAGCTTTTTTTCCAGCACGGCGATTAAGAGCGCCAGGCGGTTGTAATCCAGCCCCGCCGCCATCCTTCGGGGCATGCCGAACACCGTTTTGGTCACCAGCGCCTGCAGCTCCACCATCACCGGACGGCTGCCCTCGATGACGCACATGGGCGCGCAGCCCGGCACGGACTTTTCCCGGTCCGGCAAAAAGAGCGCGGAAGGGTCCTCAATTTCCGCCATACCCCGCTCGCCCATGGAGAAGACGCCGATCTCGTTGGTGGAGCCGTAACGGTTCTTGACGGCGCGCAGAATGCGGAAGCTGTCCGCCCGGTCGCCCTCGAAGTAAAGCACCGTGTCCACCAGATGCTCCAACAGCTTCGGCCCGGCGATGGCCCCCTCCTTGGTCACATGGCCGACGATGATCACCGTCACCCCCGCATCCTTTGCCAGCCGGGTCAAAGACGCCGTGGCCTGGCGGATTTGGGATACCGACCCCGCGGCTGTGGACAGGGCGCCGGAATACACCGTCTGGATGGAGTCCACCACCAAAGCTGTGCAGTTCAGCTCCTTTGCCCGGTCCAGGACGCCCTCCAGCGCGTTTTCCGCCAGCACATAAAGGTGTTTGCCCACAACCCCCAGCCTTTGGGCGCGCAGGCGGATCTGGGCGGCGCTTTCCTCCCCGGTGGCGTACAGCACCGTCGCGTGTTTTGAGAGCTCGTCGCACACCTGGAGCAAAAGGGTGGATTTGCCGATGCCCGGATCCCCGCCCAAAAGCACCGTCCCCCCGCGCACCAGACCGCCGCCCAGCACCCGGTCCAGCTCTGCCATGCCGGTTTTCCACCGCCTGGCGTTATCCGCCTTCACGTCTTTCAACAATTCCGACTCCGCCGCGATTTTTTTAGGCGTTGCCGTCGCCTCTTTCGGGACCTTTTCCACCTCTGTCAGGGTGTTCCAGTTGCCGCAGGCAGGGCATTTGCCCATCCATTTTCCGGTTTCGTAGCCGCATTCCGCGCAGACGAATCCGATGGTTGATTTTGCCATGTTCCTTTTCCTCGATTGATTCTAGTTTTGAATTGCAAAAGGCCGCTCCTTTGAGCGGCCGCGGGTTTAAGAGATCGCCGCGTACTTCAAAACGTCCCGGGAAAGGATCCCGGTTTCAAACCAGATGACTTTGTCCGAAGATACGTTGGCCAGTAACGCGGACTCGGAAGCCGGGGTGACGATCTGCTCGTACCCGTTCGAAAGAAAATACACATAGATCGAGTTGTTCCGGTTATAGGCGAGGAAGGTCTCGGTGATCCCGTAGGCCAACACGTCATCCGCCACGAGAATCGGCTCCCCCCTGCCGATGGAAAGATACAGCCGCGCGCCTTCGGCGTGGTCCGCGTCGATCCAGGCCCAGTCTTTGCCGTTGGTTACGGGATCGTGGACGTACATATTCGCCTGGTACGTACCGATGACGCCCCCATTGCCGTTCAGATCGACGTAGCGGATCACGCTCCTGGGCGCGCCGTCCTGGGGGGCTGCGGAGTCCGCCTCTGCCCAGATGAGCTGATTGTTCTTTGCCGACGGGCGGGACTGGCCGTACCTGCTGCCTTCAAAGGTGGCGATGGTGACATACTCCAGCGTGTTCAGGTCGCAGAGGTAGAGCTTGTCCATATATGTGCCGGTGCGCTCGGTCCAGGCCAACATATCCCCGGAAAGGGATAACGAAGGCTGCCCGGCGTAATACTCCTTGACGGTGACGGTGGCGTTGGTCTTGCGGTTAAATGCCTTGACAAAGCCGCCGCCTGCGCGGTTGCCGTCGGTAAATACCATCCAGGTTTCGTTCATATCCAACGAGAAAATGTCCTGCCTTTCGGCGGTGATGGGCAGTTTCTCCGGGTTTTCGGGGTCTTTGAGGTCCACTAAGAAGATGTTCTTCAAGAGCGGGTCCCCGTTTTCGTCCACGCCGCCGGAAAAGGCGATCACCCCGTCAAAGGAGCAGGTGTCCCCCACGTAGCGCACGCCGGGGCTGATCTCCTTTTGCAAAGCGCCCAGCTCGATGGTCTGAATGCTGTGGGCGGCAGGGCTGTCCTCCGGCTTTTCCGAGGGCTGCATGGTGGGAGCGGGCTCCATGTCCGTGATGTGGGAAAACATGGGGATCACAAGAAAAACCACCGCCAGCACCGCGGCGGCAACCAGCGCCACCCAGAACCCCAGCAGAATCCAGGGTCCGGAAGCCGTGGACATCAGGCTGCGTCCCCGCCGCCTGACCCGTTTGACCCGCCGACTCAGGCGGCTTTTCCGAAATCTCCTTTTTGAACGAGCCATCGTCTCTCCCTCAACAGCGTATTACAAACACAAGAGCGCCACTGCCCGGGCGGCCATGCCCTGCCCCTTCCCGATTTCGCCCATTCCCTCCGTGGTGGTGGCCTTGACGGCGACGGCGCATTTCGGAATCCCCAGCGCGACCGCGATGTTTTGCCGCATCCGGTCAATGTGGGGCGCGAGTTTGGGCTTTTGGGCGATGACCGTGGCGTCGATGTTCGCAACGCGAAATCCCGCCTGTTCGACCAGTTCGGCGACCCGCTTCAAAAGCGCGATACTGTCCGCGCCCCGGCACGCCTCGTCGGTATCCGGAAAATGCGTGCCGATGTCCCCCAGCGCCGCTGCGCCAAGAAGGGCGTCCATCACCGCATGGGTGATCACGTCCGCATCCGAATGGCCGAGCAATCCCTTTTCGAAGGGAATCTCCACCCCGCCGAGGACGAGCTTTCGCCCTTCCACCAGTTGGTGATAATCCTCGCCGAAGCCGACGCGGGTATACCCCCCCTCCCGCCCTGCGGCGATGGCCTGAGCCCTGTGCAGATCCTCGGGCAGGGTGAGCTTGATATTGTCCTCGCTGCCGGGAATCAGGCGCACTTCGTGCCCCGCGGCGGAAAAGAGCGCCGCATCGTCCGTCACGTCCTCGCCGATGTGGGCTTCATAAGCCGAAAGAATCTCCTTCAACCGGAAGGTCTGGGGGGTCTGCATGCGATAAAGGCCGGTGCGGTCGACGGTGCTTTCCACGATGCCGTCAGGGGCGAACTTGATGGTGTCCGTCACGGGTATCGCCGCCACGCCGGAGCCGAACTCACCGGCGGAGCGGATGCTTTCCATCAGCATTGCCTGGGTGACAAAGGGCCGCGCGCCGTCGTGGATCAGGGCGATGTCGCAATCCGCGATGGCGCGAAGGCCAAAGAGCACTGAATCCTGCCTGCGGACGCCGCCCAGGATGACTTTCGCGGGCTTGTCCGCCCCGGTTGCCAGGGCCTGGCAGGCGGAAAGCGTCTCCTCCGACGCCACCAGCACGAGGCGATCCACCGCCGGGCAGCATACCAGAGCTTCAAAGGACCTTTCCAGCACGGTTTTGCCCAAAACGCGAAAGAGCATCTTGTTTTCGCCCATGCGCTCGCTGCGGCCGGCGGCAAGAAGAATCGCGCCGGTTCTCATGGGAGCATGCGGAACATCCCGGCGGCGTCCGCCTTTGGCGCGTGCTCCGCCAGGGAGAGCACCTCCACCTGGATCTCCTTGCCCCCCAGGCGAAGGCCGATCACATCCCCCACTTTGACTTCCGTCGAGGGCTTAGCGATTTTGCCGTTGATGGCGACGCGCCCGGCGTCGCAGGCTTCGTTGGCGACAGTGCGCCGTTTAATGAGTCGGGAAACCTTCAGGTATTTGTCCAGCCGCATATTTACCTCAAAAAAATCTTCGTTTGCTCATAAACGTCCCCGCTGCCCATGGTGACCACCATGTCGCCGGGTTTTACGTTCTTCTTCAGCCAGTCTCTAATGTCCTCAAACGTGGGGAGATACAGCGCGGGGATGTCGGAAGCCTCGATAGCCTTGACGATGTCCTTCGCGTGCACCGTGCCGTCGTCCGTCTCCCTGCCGGGGTAAATGTCCGGCACGATGGCGCAGTCCGCGTCCTTCATGCAGCTCATGTCCCCGGTGAAAAGGGTCTTCGCCCGGGTATAGGAGTTGCACTGCAGCACCGCGTACAGCTTCCCGTCGCACACCGAGCGCGCCCCCTGCAAACAGGCGGCGATCTCCGCGGGATGGTGGGCAAAATCGTGGTAAACCTTCGCGCCGTCCATTTCGCCGTAATACTCGAAGCGCCGGCGGGTCAGCCTATAATCCGAAAGGGATTCGGCGATTCTTTGGTGGGGAACCCCCAGGGCATCGCACACCGCAAAGGCGGCGAGGGCGTTTTTCACGTTGTGTTCCCCCGGCATGGTCAGGGAAACTTGTGCCATCGGTTTTCCGCATTTCGTCACCGCAAAGCGGGTGATGCCATCATGCCCCGCGACGATGTTTTGAGCGGAATAGTCCCCGCCCGTTATGCCGAAGGTGACGGTTTTTTTGCCGCTGTCTTTTGCGAGCTTTCGGACCTTTTCGTCGTCATACCCTGCGATGAGCAGGCCCTCATCCGGCAGAAGGGCTGCGTATTTTTCAAAGGAACGGTAGATGTTCTCTTCTGTTTTGAAGTAGTCGAGATGGTCGTTGTCGATGTTGCTGATGACCGCGATGGTGGGGTGCAGGGTCAGATAACTGTCCACATATTCGCAGGCTTCGGTGATGAAAAGGCCGCTTTTTCCCAGCGCCGTGCCTCCGCCCAAAAAGTCCACAAATCCGCCCACATGCACCGTCGGGTCAAGATCTGCGTCGATGGCCACCTTGGCGATCATCGAGGTCATGGTGGTCTTCCCGTGGCAGCCGGCGACGCCCACCACCGTCTCGTATTGCCCGCTGATCTGGCCCAAAAGCACGCTTCGCTCCATCTCGGGGATGTTCAGCCGCTTCGCCTCCGCCCTTTCGGGGTTTTCCGGTTTGATGGCGGCGGAATAGACGACCAAAGCAGCGCCGTGGACGTTTTCCTCCCGCTGGCCGATGGTGACGGGAATCCCCCTGTCCCGCAAGGGCTGGGTGAAAAGGGATTCGCCCCTGTCCGAACCGGTGACCTCGTACCCGAGGTTGGAAAGTATCATCGCCAGCGCGTTCATGCTGGTGCCGCCGATGCCGATCAGGTGGATGCGCTTTCCCTTGAAATCGCGGATGTTGACAGCCATTGAACTACCTTCTTTAATCGTTATTTGCCAATTTATTATAGCCCCTAGCAGTATATTTGAGCAAGCCGCGCGGGGTGAAAATCCTTCCGGCGCAAAAAAGGCAAACTTTCTGCCCACAATCTTTGGCGGTTTTTGCGTACAGGTTTTTGCTTTTTCGCCCTTGCCAAACGCAAAAAAACGAACTATAATACTTGTTATACGCAAAATATTCGGAAAGGGGAGAACCTGTCAAACAGGTTCGGTTCACTGCCTTGAACAAAATTACCCGCAGCGAGCGCATCGCCATGATCCTTCTGATGCTCGCGCAAAAGCCAAACAAACTCCATACCTTAACGGAATTCGCAGAAAGGTTCGGCTGCGCCAAATCCACCCTGAGCGAAGATATGTCCGCCCTGAAAAAAGTGCTTTCCCAACACGGCCTGGGCCGGATCGAAACCGTTCCCGGCGCCGCCGGCGGCGTCAAGTACCTGATGGGCTCTACGCCGGAGCAGAACATCGCGTATATCCAGTCCATCTGCGACCTGCTCCATAACCCTTCCCGCATCCTGCCCGGCGGATTCCTTTATACCGTGGATATTTTCTCCGACCCGACCTATATCCGCCGCCTGGGGGAGATCATCGCCGCCCAGTATTACGGCGCGGAGCCGGATGTGGTGGTCACCGTGGAGAGCAAGGGCGTTCCCATCGGCTTGATGACCGCCCAGGCTTTGGGGAAGAACCTGGTCATTGCCAGAAGGGACAGCAAGGTTACCGAAGGTTCGGTGGTCACCCTGAATTATCTTTCCACCTCCTCCAAGCGCCTGCAGACCATGTCTTTGGCGCGCCGCGCGGTGCGCGAAGGCCAAAAAGCCCTGATTGTGGACGATTTTGTCAAGGGCGGCGGAACGGTGGGCGCGATTTGTAATATGATGAAGGAATTTGCCGTCACCGTCGTGGGCGTGTGCTCCCTGGTCGCCTCCGCCCAGGCCCCCCAGCGCAGAATCCGGGATTTCCGCACCCTGATGGTGCTGAACGGGATCGACGAGGAGGCGGAGAAGATCTCCATCCGGCCGGCGGACTGGCTGGCAAACAGCAAATGAGCCGCAAAACCACCCCCATTTGGGACCACAGGGCGAGGGAACGCGCGGTTTTTGCCCCTGGCGCAGGGGCAGCTTTTCCTGCAGCATCGGCAACCTTGACAGCGCGCCAAACCTGCCCTACAATTGTATTGACGAATGATGCCCGCCTGAATTATCGCGGGCTTTTTCATGCGCAGTACCGTGTGATCTATCTTGAGCGGAGGGGCATATGACAATCGTTCCCATCATTCTCGCCGCGGGCGAGGGAAAGCGCATGCGCTCAGAAATCGCGAAGGTCCTCCAGCCGGTTCTGGGCGTTCCGATGATCAAAAGGGTGATGGACGCCGCGTCCATACCCGGGGCAGAAAAACCCGTCGTGGTGGTGGGCCACAGGAAAGAACAGGTCATCGCAGAACTCGGCGACGCGGCCCGCTACGCCGTACAGGAACAGCGTTTGGGCACCGGTCACGCGGTGCTGATGGCGAAAGACTACCTTGTAGGCAAAAAGGGCTATGCCCTGATTCTCGCGGGGGATATGCCGCTATTAAAAAAAGAAACCATCCTTGCCCTGGCCGAGGCCGCACAAGGGCGGGCCCTTGCCCTGCTTTCTGCGGAACTGGAAGACCCAACGGGCTACGGCAGGATCCTTCGGGATGGGGACGGGAACCTCCTTGGCATCGTCGAGCACAAGGATGCCACTCACGAACAGCAAAACATCCATGAGGTCAACGCCTCGGTTTATTGCTTTGATATTGAAATCTTGCTCTCCTCCCTGGACAGGCTAAAGAACGACAACGCCCAGGGAGAGTATTATCTGACGGATTGCGTGGAAGATGTCGTGAAAGCCGGGTTCAAGGCAACTGCCCTTCGCTGCGAAGACCCGGCGGAATGTATGGGCGCGAACGATCCTGCGCAGCTTGCGGAATGCGAGCGGCTGCTGAAGCTCCGGGCCTGACTCCTGTTCTTTAACTCGTTATCATTCAAATTTCTGGAGGAAATTGTTATGACGTCAAACGGCAGCTTTACCCTCGGCCAGCACATCAAGGTCTTTGCCGGAAACGGCTCCCCGGACCTGGCGGCGGAAATCGCCGCGCTTTTGGGAGCCGAAGTTTCCAAATCCCGGGTCCGGCGCTTTGCGGATGGCGAAATCGCCGTGGACCTTGATGAGACCGTCCGGGGGTGCGATGTTTTTGTGATCCAGTCCACCTGCCCGCCGGTGAACGACAACCTGATGGAGCTTCTGCTGATGATGGACGCCTTCAAGCGCGCCTCCGCAGGCCGGATCTTCGCCGTGATCCCCTATTACGGCTATGCCCGGCAGGACAGGAAGGCCCGCCCCAGGGAGCCCATCGCCGCAAAGCTCGTGGCGGACATGCTCACCGTCGCCGGCGCTTCCGCAGTCCTGACCATGGACCTGCACGCCAAGCAGATTCAGGGCTTTTTCGACATTCCCGTGGACCATATTTCCGGCATCCCTGTCCTCGCCCAGCATTACCTGGAGCGCCGTTTTGACGGTCCGGACCTGGTGGTGGTCTCGCCCGACCTGGGTTCTGTCGCCCGGGCGCGCAGCTTCGCCAAGCGCGTGAACGCCCCCCTGGCGATCATCGACAAGCGCCGCCCCGCTCCCAACATGAGCGAGGTGATGAACATCGTCGGCGACGTGAAGGGCAAGCGCGCCATCATCATCGACGATCTTTTGGACACCGGCGGCACCTTTATCAACGCCGCAAAAGCCGTCGTGGAAGTGGGCGGCGCCAAAGAGGTGTATGGCTGCTGCACCCACGGCCTGCTTTCCCAAAACGCCGTGCAGAATTTGATGGACTCGCCGGTGAAAGAAGTCGTGCTTTTAAACACCGTTCCCGTACCCGAAGAAAAACTCTGCGAAAAAATCCGCCTGCTTTCCGTCGCCCCTGTCTTTGCCCAGGCAATCCAGTTCATCTGTGAGGACAGGCCCATCAGCAAACTCGTTGAGGTGTAAAGGTGGTATCGCCATGTACGTCATCGTCGGATTGGGGAACCCGGATGCAAGATACAGGCACACCCGCCACAACAGCGGCTATCTGGCGCTGGATTTCCTTGCGGAGCGCTTGGGCATTGCCATCAACAAGCGTTTGGGAAAATCCATGGTGGGCGAAGGCCGAATAGGAACGAAGCGCGTCATCCTCGCCAAACCGCTGACTTATATGAACAACAGCGGCGAGGCTGTGGTGGAGCTGATCAACTGGTATAAGATCGACCCGGCGGAGGAACTTGTCGTCATCTACGACGACATCGACCTCCCCGCGGGGGAAATCCGGGTGCGCCAAAGCGGCGGCGCCGGCACCCACAACGGCATGCGCTCCATCCTCTACCTGACCGGAACGGACCAGTTCCCCCGCATCCGGGTGGGGATCGGCAAGCCCGATCCTAAGTGGGATCTGGCGGCCTATGTGCTTTCTGTTTTTCCGGAAGAAGAACGGGAAATCATGCTCACAGGGCTAACAAACGCCGCCGACGCCGCAGAAATCATCCTGCAAGATGGCATTTCCGCTGCTCAACAAAAATATAATGTCAAAAAACGGAGGAAGGAAGAACCCGACGAAGACACCCCAAAAAACGACCCCGATGGCGCGGGGGATACATAAATCACCAGATTCCGCCCGATTTTGCGGCCCATCCGTTCAATCGGCAGAAACGATGCCGCAAGATTGCGGCATTTTCTTCGAACAATAAACTTAACATAAGTTGAAAGTCCGCAGGGCTTTTTCGCCCGCCTGGCAACAAGCGAAACACAGTGTAAACATGACCGATTATTCACATCTTCTCAGTCTGCTCGGCCGCTCGGAGGAGTTCCTGCGGCTGAAAAAAACATCCGGGGAGGGCGAAGGGCCCTGCTCGGTTTTTGGCGTTTCGGAAGAGGCCGCGCCCTTCCTCATCGCCGCTCTGACCGAAAGCAACAAAAGCGCTCTGGTGGTCACTGCCAACGAGCGGGAGGCGGGCAGGCTTGTCGACAGGCTTTCCCCCCTTTGCGGCCCCGCCGTCATCGAGCTTCCGCCCAGGGAAATCCTGTTTCGCTCTTTTTTTGCCAGAAGCCGCGAGATTGCGGACGCCCGCATCGCCGCCATCGACCGCCTGACCAGCGGGGAGCCTTGCATCCTCGTCGCCGGCGCAGAAGCGGCGATGCAACGGATGGCGCCCCCGTCCGCCTTCGCTTCCGCTGCGCTGGTTTTGCGCGTGGGCGATACCATCGACCTTGACCTGCTGGCGAAGAAAATGCGCAGCGCGGGATACGAGCGCGTCTCCAAGGTGGACGCCCCGGGGCAGTTCCGCCTTGCCGGCAGCCTTTTCGACGTGTTCCCCACCGGTGCCGGCACCCCGTTCCGGGTGGAGTTCTTCGACGACGAGGTGGACGGAATCCGCACCTACGACCCCGTCACCCAGCGCTCCGTGGATACCGCAAACATGGTGCACATCGCGCCGGCGGTGGAAGCGCCCCTTTCGGAAAAAGCCGTCGACCGTGCGCTGCAGCTCCTTTCCCAAACCAAAAGAAGAAAGGCTCTTGCGCCCCTTTGCGAGCGGATTTCCGAATCCTTAAAAGGCGGGGACGGAGACATTGCGGACGCGCTTCTTCCCCTGTTGTTCGAACCCGCCACCCTGATGGACTACCTGCCCAAGGACGCGCTTACCATCGTGGTGGAGCCCGCCATCGTAGAAGAACACGCCAAAGAACGCCACGACCGCTTTGCGGACGCCCTTTCCCAGGCGATGACGGACGGGGACGCCCTCCCCATCCAGGCGGAGCTGTATCTTTCGCCGGAATCCTTCTGGCAGGCGCTGAACGGGCCGAGAACCATCTGCCTCTTTGCCTTTTTGCGCACCTTTTCGCGCATCAAACCGGCGTCCTTGTTCCGCATCGAAGCCCATTCCCCCGCGCGGTACAACGCCGCCCTGCCCCAGTTGGCGGCAGACCTTCGCCAGTTGAAGTACAGCGGGGTCACCGTGCTGCTTTTTGCGGGTTCCCGCGCCCACAAGCTGCAGGAGGACCTGCTCGCCCTGGAGGTCGAGGCGGCCTGCGTGCCGGAGCTGGCCCGTCAACCCCATTTGGGGGAAACGCTGATCATCTCCAAGGGCCTGCCCTGCGGGTTCGAGCTTCCGGAGCAGAAGCTTTCCGTCTTTTCCGAGCCGGACATCTACGGCAGCCGCAAGGCTGCGGTCAAGCCTGTCAAGCGCAGGGAAGTCACCCGGTTCGATATTTTCGCGGACTTGAAAATCGGCGATCTGGTGGTGCACGAATCCTATGGCATCGGCGTCTTTCAGGGCATCGTCAAGCTCACCGCCAACGGCACCACCCGGGATTTCATGCAGCTTCAGTACGCCGGGACGGATAAGCTCTACGTTCCCACCGACCAGCTGGACCGGGTGCAGAAATACATCGGCGCCGGGGAGGACAAATCCCCCAAACTCTCCAAGCTGGGGGGATCGGACTGGAATCGCTCCGTCGCCAAGGTGCGCCAGAGCGTCAAGGAGCTGGCCTTCGACCTCGTCAAGCTCTATGCCGACCGCAAAGCCACCCCCGGCTTCGCCTTTTCGCCGGATACCCCCTGGCAGCGGGAGTTGGAGGAATCCTTCCCCTATGAAGACACGCCCGATCAGGAGACCTCCCTCGCCCAGATTAAGGCGGACATGGAAAGCCCCACCATCATGGACAGGCTGCTCTGCGGGGACGTGGGCTACGGCAAGACCGAAGTGGCGGTGCGCGCCGCTTTCAAGTCCGTGCAGGACAGCAAGCAGGTGGCCTTTTTGGTGCCCACCACCGTCCTCGCCTCCCAGCATTACCAGACCCTTTGCGCCCGGTTTTCCGGCTTTCCCGTCAAAGTGGAGCTTTTGTCCCGCTTCCGCACCCCCGCCGAGCAGGCGGCGGTGATCAAGGGCTTGAAGGGCGGTTCTGTGGACGTGGTGGTGGGTACCCACGCCCTCTTGAGCAAAAGGGTGCAGTTTAAGGATTTGGGCCTTTTGATCATCGACGAGGAACAGCGCTTCGGCGTGGGTCATAAAGAAGCCATCAAAAACATCAAGCGCAATGTGGACGTTTTGACCCTCACCGCCACCCCCATTCCCCGAACGCTGCACATGGCCCTTTCGGGATTGCGGGACATGAGCGTCATCGAAACCCCGCCGGAGGAGCGCTATCCCGTCCAGACCTATGTGATGGAATACTCCGATTCCCTGGCGAGGGACGCCATCGAACGGGAGCTCGCCCGGGGCGGCCAGGTGTTTTTCCTTTATAACCGGGTCGCCTCCATGGAGCGGTTTTCCTCTTACCTTCGCGAGCTCGTACCGGACGCGCGCATCGCCATCGCCCACGGCCAGATGCCGGAAGGCAAACTGGAACGCACCATGCTCTCCTTCATGGAGCGGGAGTACGACGTGCTCCTTTGCAGCACCATCATCGAATCCGGGCTGGACATTCCCAACGCCAATACCCTGATCGTCTATGATGCGGACCGCATGGGTTTGGCCCAGCTTTACCAGCTTAGGGGCCGGGTGGGCCGCTCCAACCGCATCGCCTACACCTACTTCACCTTCCGTCGGGACAAGGTGCTCAGCGAAGTGGCGGCCAAGCGCCTGCGCGCCATCCGGGAGTTCACCCAGTTCGGGTCGGGCTTCAAGATCGCCATGCGGGACCTGGAGATCCGGGGCGCGGGGAATATCATCGGCGTGCAGCAGCACGGCCACATGGCCGCCGTGGGATACGATTTTTACTGCAAGCTGGTGGATGAGGCCGTCAACGAAGTCAAGGGCAATCCGCGGCCCATGGAAATCGACACCCAGATGGACATTCCCATCGACGCCTTCATTCCCACCTCGTACATCGCGGACGAGGCGGACAGGCTGGAGGTTTACAAGCGCATCGCCTCCATCTCGAGCCGGGAGGATGTGCCGGATGTCACCGACGAGCTGATCGACCGCTTCGGCGAACCTCCGATTGCGGTGTTGAACCTGATTGAGATCGCCGCCATCAAGGCTGCGGCAAGGACCGCGGGGCTGACGGTGATGACCGTGCGGCCGGGCTACGCCCTTTTCAAGTTCCACCCCAAATCCCAGATCACCGGAGAGGCGCTGCTTTCCGTCCTGGCGGAATACAAGGGCAGGGCGACGCTGCTTTCCGGCGGCCCGGCGGAGGTGCGGCTGACCGCAAAAAACCTGGAAAGCCAGGAAATGGCGGCCGCCGCGGAAGCTTTTTTGCTTCGGCTCTGCTCCGCCCAATAGGGCGGCAATATGTGTCAGCCAAGGGCGATTTTGGCCACAATTAATTCATTTGCATCCGCATTTGCCTTTGTATATAATGATTAAGATGCACGCACCCTGTGGATTGAACCAGTATCGAAGGGAGTTTCGTCATTATGAGATTTTGCAAAAGGGCTGTTTCGGCCGTCGCCGCACTGTTGTTTTTGGTTTCCCTGTGCGCCTGCGCTGCCGTAAACGGTCCCGAAGCGGTTGTCGCCACCGTGGATGGCGTCCCCATTTACCGCTGGGAAGTCGACTACATGTTTGAAAAAAACAGAGGCTATATGGCTTCTTTCCAGGAAATCGACCTCAATAATCCGGATCAGGTTCTGTCCCTGAAGGAAGGCTTCCTGGAGCAGCTCATCATCGACACCGCCATGAACCTCTACGCCGAGGAGATGGGCTACGGCCTGACCGAGGAGGAAAAGGCCCGGGTGGACGAAGAGTATCGGCAGATCAAGCAAAAGGCCATCGCCGACTATGCAAAAAACCACGATGGCGATTTGACCCTTGGCGAACAGGATTACTTCAACCATCTGAAGGAGCAGCACCTGACCGAGGACATCATCCTTCAGAACATGTATCATAACGCCATGCGCGAAAAGATGAGCGCGGACCTTTACGCCAGCGTCACCAGTTCGGAAGACGCCATCAACGAGTATTACGAGATGGAGATTCAGTCCGACAAGGAGTTTTATTCGGACAATTTCGCCCAGTACGAGGCGGACAATGCCTACGATTCCTTCACCGTGATGTACCATCCCGCGGATTATGTGCGGTTCAAGCCGATTTACATCGCCATCCCGAAGGAGACTTACGACCGCATGCTCGAGCTGGTGGGCGAAATCGCAAGCGCCCAATCCGAGCTTTCCATCCTGACGATGCAAAAGGGCGAAAGCGACTATTCCGTGCTGCGCCTGAAAAGGGAAATCGAGGAAAAGGAAGCTGCGTTCGACGCCCTGCGGCAAGAGGGGCTTTCATCCATCAAAAGCCGCGCGGAAGAAGTTTTGAACCGGGTCAACGCAGGCGAGGATTTTGACGCCTTGATCGCCGAATACGGCGACGACGAGGGCATGGACGCGCCGCCTTACCGGGATTACGGATACCTGTGCAGCGAAAAGACCACCTCGTTCTTTGAAGAGATCAAGACCGCCGCCCTCGCCCTGGAAAACATCGGGGACACCA
>JBMNTV010000051.1:0-14001 GCA_050945915.1 Christensenellales bacterium | reverse complement strand
CAGCCACCGCCAATATCCAAAAGGTCGTGGATCACATTTATGAAAACATGAATGTGACCAACGTCTCCATCGAAAAGATGCTGGAGGAGATTCAGCGCACAGAGGTGATCGCCAAGGAATCCTCCGCAGTGGTCACCGCCATCGAGGACACGGTGACCGGCATCAAGGATTCCATCGAAAGCGTGAGGATCATCTCCCAAAAACAGCTGGCCTCTTCTGACGAGATCAACGAAGGCGCGCGCTCCTTCGCCTTGGCGGTGGAAGAAACCAACGGAATGCTGCACGAGCTGCTCACCATCGTGCAAAACCAGCAGAGCAAGAACAAGGAGATCATCGAATACGGCAACAAACTGGGCCGCATTTCCGAAGAATTCCAGGAAACCATCGTCAAGCTCAAAAAGGATACCGATATCATCTGCGGCGTCGACCCCTTTAACTCGCCGGAGTACATCAGCAAGGTCTATGCCCCGATGCTGGCGAAGGCCTGCGAGACCATCGGCTGCAAGAGCCGGATCATCGTCGTGAAGAGTTACGAAACCCTCATCGAGTGGATCGCCAAGGGGAATATCGACATCGGCTGGTTCTCGCCCTTTGCCTATGTCAGAGCGAAGGCCGAGAGCAATGTGGTGCCCCTTGTGACGCCCAGGATTCGCGGAACCGATTCCTATCAGGGTTACATCATTGCCAGAAAGGACGGCACCGTCAAACGGCTGAGCGATCTGCCTGGCAAGTCCTTCGGATATGTGGACAAGAACAGCGCTTCCGGCTATCTGTTCGCCAACGACCTTCTGGTAAAGAAGAATATCGACCCCCAGAGTTTTTCCAAGACGTTGTTCCTGGGCAGCCACGACAAGGTGATTCGCGCGGTTCTCGCCGGGGATGTGGACGCCGGCGCCACCTTCAACGAAGCGATGGACTTTGCAAAACAACAGGGCCTGCCGGTGGACACGCTGGAAATCATCGCCGACACCGGAGCCATCCCCAGGGAAGCGATCGCTGCCAAGAGCTCGATGCCAGCCGCGATGCAGGAAAAGCTCAAAAAGGCCCTCATCGAGTTCAGGAAGCCCGAGGGCTTTGTCTCCCCCATCGACGGATTCACCGAATGCAAGGACAGCAATTACGACATCGTCCGAAACGTCTCGGTTCGATAAGCTGTTTCATTCAATAAGCAATAAAGAACCCCCGGACGCGCGCCGGGGGTTTCTTTTTGACTAAAAATAAATTTTACCAATCCATGCGGTATCGAATGCGGGGAACACTAGAGATCGAGGCCCAGCACTTTTGAAATCGTATAGATCACGCCGTTTTCGTCATTTGTTTTTTCGGTGATGTAATTCGCAGCCGCCTTCACGTCCGGATGGCCATTTTTCATGGCGTAGATGTGGTTGCATACGCCCATCAGAGGCATGTCGTTCACATAATCGACAAAAGCCATGGTTTCATCCGGCGTGACGCCGAGGCGGTCCATCAAGTAGCGGAGCGCCGTGCCTTTGTTTTCCCCTTTGGGCGTGATGTCCAACCAGGTTTCGCCGGAAGGCAGCAAATCGTACTTATCCGTCAAGCTGGCAAAGCCCACCATGCCGTGGGTGTCCACATCCACCCTGTCAGAGCAGGAAACTTTGCAATAAGTATCGGATTCTATGATGTCATACAGGCTGTCGACGATGGTGGCGTGTGGAAAATAGCGGCTGACCAGCTCTAAGAAACTCTCGTCCCTGTGCTGGATGTAAAAACCGTTCAGCCCGCAAAGGCCGGGATAAATATCCCCCAGATCAAACGCCAGATCGAGGATCCTTTTGATCTCGGAAGGCTCAACTTCCGCAACGCGCACCAGCTCTTCCTTGACATAGGTGGTGCAGCCATTGTCGCAAATGAAGGCCATTTGGCTTTTATAGGCTTCGAACAAGGACATCAGCGACAGGTAGGACCGGCCGCTTGCCGGGGCAAAGATAATCCCCTTCCTTGTCAGGGCTTCCAGCAGCGCGGGAAAGTTTTCTGGCAATTTTTTGTTTGAATCCAGCAGGGTTCCATCCAGATCGGCAATAATGAGTTTAATCAAATCCTATCCCTCCAAAAGCTCGCTCGGCGGGCATAATCACGCAAAATATGCATGTATATACATATTATCATATGTTTGGGTGTTTTGGCAACCATTGTGTTTGTGTTTCCCTTATTATTGACCGCAGTTCACGCTCCTGAATCCTTTGATGCTTGGAAATGACCGACAATACACAGTCAATTTACCAGTGTAAATCCCGCAAAAATGAGCATATTAAGTCCACCAGCAAAAAGGAGGTGAAAGACGATGGCTAGGAACCGAAGGCGCGCTCTCATTCCCGAGGCACAACAGGCACTGGACAGTCTCAAAACCGAAATCGCTTCCCAGTTGGGCGTCGACTACGCAGCAACAGACAAAGGTAACCTGACCAGCAGGCAGAACGGCTCCGTTGGCGGCGAAATGGTACGACGAATGATCGCATTTGCGGAGCAGAGCATCAAGCAATAGCGACCGACCCGGTTTCCCCTGCATCGGGGGATATACATAAGAAAATTGGCCAATTTTGACCAGAAACTACGACCAACGAAAGGAAACTACGATGAACAACACCAACAACACGAATAGTGCATCCAACCAGTACATCAACACTTCGCCCCAGGCTGTGCAGAATCTGAACAAGATGAAATACGAAATCGCTTCTCAGCTGGGTGTCAACCTCAAACAGGGCTACAACGGCGATCTGACCTCCCGCGAAGCCGGCTCCGTCGGCGGCGAAATGGTCAAGCGCATGATCTCCTACGCTTCCGAGAACATGAGGTAACCGAAAACGACTGACCGGACGGCCGCAGAATCTGCGGCCGCCCGCTTTTTATGGAGTCATTCGGCTCCAACCCGCCGGACTCGTATTCTCTCGTGGCTTCGTGCGGGTTTTTACAGGCGATGACTGGCATCAATGGTCAGCCCTTCCTCTTTATCAGTTCAGCGCGATATCCTTCATGCGCTCTTCAAACAGGGCTTTCACATGGGTAACCAGCGCATCCCGGATGGAGGACAGCCCCTCCTCCTCCATCACCTTTTTTGCGATGCTTCTTCCGGTGGTCAGGGCCTCCATGCCGTCCGACTGGCGCAGGGCCGCAAGCTCGTCCACCCCGCTTTGCGCCGTTCCCAACAGGGCGCCCGGGCCGCGGAGCGTCAGGTCTTTCATGGCGATCTCGAATCCGTTGGTCGTTTCACACAGGGCGCTCAGCCTTTCGTTGGCCTCGTCCTCCTCGCTTTCCAGGCAAAGGTAGCATTCCCCGGGAAGCTTTCCCCGGCCCACTCTACCCCGAAGCTGATGGAGCTGGGCAAGGCCGAACCTGCGGGCATTCTCCACGATCATCACCGTCGCGCCGGGCACGTCCACCCCGACTTCGACAACTGTGGTGGAGATCAGCACCTTGGTGCTGCCTTCCCGGAACCGGTCTAAAACCGCCTGCTTTTCCGCCCCCGCCATTCTGCCGTGCAATAACTCCACGGGTACGCCGGAAAGGGCTCCTTTGGAAAGCTCGGCAAAAAGCGCTTCTGCGGAGATGCCCTGGAAATCCTCCGAATCCTCCACCAAAGGGCAGACGACATAGGTCTGCTCCCCCGCCAAGGCTTTTTTTGCCACATAGCGGTACATGTCCTCCCGCTTCCGATAGGGCACGATGCGGGTTTTTACCGGCTTTCTGCCCGGGGGAAGGTCGTCAATCACCGAAACTTCCATATCGCCAAAAAGAACCAGGGCCAAAGACCGGGGAATCGGCGTGGCGGAAAGCACCAGCACGTCCGACGCTTCCGCCTTGTTGGCGATGGCGGCGCGCTGGCGCACGCCGAAGCGGTGCTGCTCGTCCGCCACCACCAGCCCCAAGTCGAAGAAGCGCACCGATTCCTGCAATAGCGCCTGGGTGCCGATCACCACAAGGCTCTGGCCGCCCTCGATCCGCGCATACACTTCCCTTCTTTGCTTTGCGGTCTGCCCGCCGATGAGCAGCTCCACGCCGAATCTGCCGGAAAAGAGCTCGAGGGCCTTTTGGTAATGCTGGCGGGCCAGCAGTTCCGTCGGGACCATGACCGCCGCCTGGGCGCCGTTTTTTGCCGCCACAAAGGCCGCAAAAAGGGCGACTGCCGTCTTTCCGCTGCCTACATCCCCCTGCACCATGCGGTTCATGGAAGAAGGGGCTGCCATGTCTGCCGCGATCTCCTGCATCGCCCGGTACTGAGCGGCGGTGGGCGCAAAGGGCAGGAGTTTGAGATACTCCTCCATGGCTCCCTGGACGCAAAAGGACCGTCCGGACTCCCTGACGACGCGTTTTGCCACCAACTCCATCGCCATGACGTAATAGACCACTTCTTCGATGGCCAATCTGCGCTTTGCCCGGGCAATCGCTTCCATGCTCGGGGGAAAATGCACCGCCGACAAGGCCTCGGGAAGACCCATCAGCCCGTACTCCGCAAGCAGCATCGGGGGGAAGGGGTCAAAAACTGGCATCAGCGCGTCAAACGCGGCGCGCACCGCCCGCTGCACCGCCGATTGGGTCAAGCCCGCGGTCAGCGGGTAAACGGGAATGATCCCCGGCGGATGCTTCCCCGGCAGAACCGAAGGGTTGATGATGCTCAAGCCATTCCACTTCCGCTCGCAGCGCCCGCAAAGGCAGTAAATCTCGCCCTGCACCAGCTTCTTCGCCATATAGGGCTGATTGTAGAACACGACATTTACCTGGCCGGATTCGTCGGCGCACCGGGCCGTCACCACCGACAGCCCCCGGCGGGGGTACGCCACCCTGGGGTTGTTCAAAACGCGCACCCGAAGGGCGCAGTCCCCTGGTTTCGCCTCGGCGCACAGGGTGAGTTTGGAAAAATCGCGGTATGCCCTGGGGTAAAACCCCAGAAGGTCTTCACACGTCCGCAACCCCATCTTTTTCATCAAGGCGGCAGTCTTCGGACCGATCCCATACAGTTCAGAAAGCAGTTTGGCCATTTCCATTCCTTATATGCAAAATTGACATGATCCCAATCCCCCGTTCCCTGCGCGAGCCATCGCAAATCGGCGCAAACGGCGGTTTTGGGCATTTTTACTATGATAACCAGTATACCACACGAGAGGGTATGTTACACACACGCAGCCCAAGGGCAAACGCCACAACGCAACGGAAAAAGGGCAAATGGCAGGCTAGTCACCATTTCGCGGCGGGCTTCCTGCCAGAGAAAACCGCCCTCAAACCGTTCGGGAGAGCAGGAGAATCCACAAGGATGGCTGATGCACCGTCGGAAAAGCCGCGCCCTATGAAAATCCCCCAGGGTGCGGTTTGCGCCCCGGGGGATCGCTTTTTTGGGAAAGGCCTGCCCTAATCGTTGCCCAAAAGCGCATGGACCTTGGGCATCCAGGTGCTGATGGGAATCTGCTGCGGGCATTTGGACTCGCAGGCCTTGCAAGCCACGCAGGCGCTGGCCTGACCGCGCTTCCAGAAGGCGTAGGTCTTCCTTTCGGTCTCCAGGTCGTCGTGCATAAAGGCGTCGTTATAGAACTTGAAGCTCCTTGGGATCTCCACGCCGCTGGGGCAGGGCATGCAGTAGCTGCATCCCGTGCAGGGGATGATGCGCTTTTCCTCGTACTTCTTGCGGATGTGTTCGATAAACTCCAGATCCTGAGCGCTCATCACACCTGTGCCGGAAGCATCCGCTGTGCGGATATTCTCCTCCACCTGGGGGATGGAACCCATTCCGCTGAGGACGAGGGTGACCTCCGGCTGGTTCCAAAGCCAGCGCAATCCCCAATATGCCGCGCACTTGGTGGAATCATAAGCCTCAAACTCCCTGCGGATGGATGCCGGCGGATTCGCCAGCATGCCCCCCAAAAGGGGTTCCATAACGATGACCGGCAACCCCTTTGCGGCCGCGTATTTTAAGCCTTTTTCCCCCGCCTGGGTGTTCACGTCCATATAGTTGTACTGGATCTGGCAGAACTCCCACTTGTCGTATCCATCAATGATGGCTTGGAACTCGCTGAAGCTGTCGTGGAAGGAGAAGCCGATGTGGCCGATCTTCCCCGCCTTTTTCGCCGCTTCTATCCTTTCGATCAGGCCAAGGCCCAGGATCTTCTCCCGCCATTTCTTGCCGTCGACGCTGTGGAAGAGGTAAAAGTCGATGAAATCAGTCTGCAGCTTGGTCAGCTGCTCCTCCAGAATCCTATCGAAATCCTCGGTCTTGGTGATCCGGGAAACCGGCGATTTGGTGGCGAGCTTGACTTTCTGGCGGTAACCGTCCTTCAGGGCTTTTCCCACCACCAGCTCCGCCTTGAAGTTGTGATAGTTGTACGCAGTGTCAACATAGTTGATGCCGTTGTCGATCCCATAGCGGATGGTGGCGATGGCTTCGTCCTCTTTGATGATCGCACCGCTCATCAAGGTCTTGTCCTCTGTGGGTAGACGCAAGGTCCCGATGCCCAGGGCGGAGACCTCCCAGTCCAGATTGCCGAATTTCCTGTATTTCATTGTTGTCGAGCCTGCCTTTCCTTCTCTTTTGTGCGAAAAGAATGGATTCTTCCACTCCCATTATCCAAGACATGCCAGAAAAACGCAAAAAAGCGCTAATCTGATTATATGCCTGCTGCATGAAGGAATCAAACCATTGTTTTTGGGGGTTACACAATTGACGCCCGTTCCAGCCGGGCAAGCGCCGCTTTTTTCTCCGCTTTCAGGGGGCTATTGACCAAAAAGCCCCTTCCGGAACACCGGAAGGGGCATCATCTATCCATCAGGCGGGGCGCGTTCCCCGCAAACACCCGGCAAATCCGCCGGGAAAAAATACGATCATTCCACTGAGATGAAATAGTAATACAGGGGCTGGCCGCCGTACTGCAGCACGATGTCCGCCATGGGGTATTTTTCCTCGACGGCGGCGAGCAGGGCTTCGGCATCGCTACGCTCGACGTCCTTGCCATAGAGGATGGTGATGTAGGACGAGTCCTCGTCCGTCATTTGATCGATCAGTTTTTCTGCCGCCTCCTGGACGCTTTCCCCGCAGGCGACGATCTCGCCCTCCAGCATGGCCATGATGTTGCCCTGCTTGATGTCAAACCCGTTGATGGAGGTATCCCGTACGGCAAAGGTCACCGAGCCGGATTTGACAGCCTGTGCGGCTTCCGTCATGGCGGAGATGTTCTCCTTTGCTTCGCTTTCCGGAGAGTACGCCACCATGGCGGCTATTCCCTGGGTGACGGAGGTGGTGGGGATCACGTGGACCTTGATGTCGGTATCGCTTTCGATCAGGTTTTTCGCCTGTTCGGCGGCGAGGATGATGTTCTTGTTGTTGGGCAGCACATAGACGTTTCGCGCATAGGTGCGCTTGATGGCCTTTTCGATGTCCATCGCGCTGGGGTTCATGGTCTGGCCGCCGGCGACGATGCTGTCCACCGACAGGTCCTTAAAGATGGAGTCCAGCCCCTCGCCCATGCTGATGGCGACGGTTCCGCATTCCTTTTCCCTGGACTTGCGCTCCTCCATCAGTCGCCTGTGCTGTTCGCGCATATTTTCGATTTTGACGCCGTTCAGCTCGCCCAGGCGGAGCGCCATCTGAAGGGCTTTGCCGGGTACGTCGGTATGGACGTGGACCTTGACCAGCCCGGCGTCCCCCACGACAACGACGGAATCGCCGATCCGCTGGATGCGCTCCTTAAAGCGGTTCAGGTCATCGGCGGAAAAATCGCTGGGCAGGCGCTCGATGAAGAACTCGGTGCAGTAGCCGAAGGTGATGTTCTCCAGGTCGTCGTCCGAAAAAATCGCGGCCTCGTTCTCCTCCCGATCGATGGAGGCGCTTTCCTCCTCGGTGGGTTCCGCATCGGGAAGCTCCTCGCCGTCCAGGCTCATCTTGTATCCCCGGTAGATGGCGAGCAGGCCCTTGCCGCCGGAGTCCACCACGCCCGCCTGCTTCAGAACGGGAAGCATGTCCGGCGTGCGGGAGAGGATCTCTTCCCCGTCCTCGATCATGCAATCGATCAGGCGAAGGATGTTCATGCCCTTTGCGGCGTTTTCCACCGCCTTGTCTGCCACCACCCGGGCGACGGTCAGGATCGTGCCCTCCTTGGGCTTCATGACAGCCTTGTATGCCGCCTCGCTGCCCATCTTCAGGGCGCGCGCCATCTGGACGGCGTCGATCTCGACCAGGCCGTCCACAGCCCTGGAAAAGCCGCGCAAAAGCTGAGAAAGGATGACGCCGGAGTTCCCCCGCGCGCCGCGCAATGCTCCCCTGGCGGCTACGGCGGCGACGGTGGATACGTCCGTAGCGTCGCTGGAGCGCAGCTCCTGGACGGCGGAGTTCATGGTCATGGACATGTTGGTGCCGGTATCCCCGTCTGGCACGGGGAAGACATTCAGAGCGTCCACAGATTTTTTGCTGCGCTCCAGCAATGCCGCGCCGGCAATCAGCATATCTCGAAACTCTGTTCCGTTTATTTTTGTTTTCTGAGTCAATGTCGGTTCCTCCAATTATTCGCGTTGCAAAATGGGGTCAGCTTTGCTGCACGCGAACCCCCTCAACGTGAACGTTTACGGAGGATACCGCGAGTCCGGCATATTCGCGGACGCGGTAAGTTACATTTTCAATGACGTTCTGGGCAACCGCGTGCAGAGAAACGCCGTATTCGACGATCACATAAAGGTCGATCACGCAGGAATCCTCGTCTACGCTCACGGAAACGCCCTTTTTGATGTTTTCGCGCCCCAAAAGTTCAAAGAAACTCTCGCCCGCTCTCTGGGCGGACATGCCCACGATGCCATAATTCTCGACCGCGGTATAACCGGCGATCGTGGCGATGACGTCGTCGCTTATGGTGATCAGTCCGAGGTTAGTCTTGATCGTTCCGGACATAGGCATACCTCCTTATATGGGCTGTAGGTATGATTCCAACCGAAATCTGGTCGGTGGAATGCAACTCATTTTAAATGATTATCCAACTATTTGCAAGCATTGTTGAGAATCCGGGCGCCTGCAACTGCCCTGTTTCCCTCAGAATGCTCTTGCCAAACGATTTTCACTGTGATAAAATACCCCTGTTTGACGCGCAGGGACAAACGACTTTCCCCGCGCCCTCATCCCGGTGAAAACAAGCGCATGTGCGCATAAACACCATGCCAAAGGAGGTGTAGTTTATGGCAAAGTACTGCGAGATCTGCAACAAGGGCATCATGTCCGGTAACTCCGTCAGCCACTCCAACCGCAAAGCCAAGCGCGCGTTGGCTCCCAACATTCAGCCCACCCGCATCCTGGTCGGCGGAACCCCGAAAAGGGTGGACATTTGCACCCGCTGCCTCCGTTCCGGCAAGGTTGAGCGCGTCCGCTAACCAATAGTTTGAGCAAAACGCAGACGAAACACGAATCGTCTGCGTTTTTCGTTATTATGCCCATTCTGCGACCGCGAAAACGATGCTCTAATATTTATGAGCAAATCGTCCACGATTATGGCAAATCCGGCGAACAGTCGCCGGACGAGGAGCATTGACGCCTTATGAATGCGCAGTCAAAAGGCGCGCTTTTAATCATCGCGCCGCGATTACCGATTACATAGTTTTGCGCGGGCGAAGAAGCCCTTCGCCCGCACCTGGTCGTTCCCTTACCCCCGTTCCGGCAACTTCGCTTTCTTTTTGCCGGACATCTTTTTTAACAGCCCCCGCACGAAGCGCGGAGTCCGTATCCAAACAACTTTCATCGCGCACCTCCGTCAGCTGCCGCCTTGTTAAAACACAATGATCAATACTGCACCGCCACAGCAGAAGATCCCTCCGATTAAGGCGAGAAGCAGCGAGCCCGGACCGCTAATCAAGATCAGCAGCAATCCCAAAAGCGTCACAGCCAGGCCGACAGCCGGGTTTTTCCTGCCGAATCTTCCCCTTTTTTTGAGCAGCTTCATGCCGCCTCTCCTTTCAAAGCCTATTCCTTCTCAGTCCACTATATGCCGAAACCTTCGATATTGCTTTCTGTTCGGTCCAAATGATGATAAAATTGTTGAAAGCATAAAAATCCGCCCACCGGCAGCACAGAGCTGCACCAGAGGGCGGAATCAGGACGAAGGAGGGCGGCCAAGCGCAGCAATGACAGCCGAAATCATCGTGGACATCACCCACTCGAACGTGGACCGCATCTTTGAATACGACGTGCCACCAGGCATGGACATCCATCCGGGCAGCCGGGTGCTGGTTCCCTTTGGCGGCGGCAACAAAACCATCGAGGGCTTTGTGGTGGGGCTTCGGGAAACCGCCAAGTTTGCCGGGCCGCTGAAACGGATCCTTCGTACGCTGGAGGATTACCCGGCGCTGACGGAGGAACAGCTTGAGCTCGCCTTCTGGATGCGGGAGCGCTACGGCTGTTTGCTGATCGACGCCCTTTGCCTGATGATCCCCGCCCAGATGCGCGGCCTGCGCGTGAAGGAAAAAACGGTGCGTACGGTGTCCATCAACCTGGACGCAGAGGGGATCTCCCTGGCGGAAGCGTCCATGCTCTCGAAAACCGGGGCATGCAGGGCGCCGCTTCAGCGAGATGTGCTGCGCCTGCTCGCCTCGGCGGACGCCCCCATTTCCACCGCGGACCTAGAGTCCCTCATTCCCGGCGGGGCGAAGGCCCTGCCCGCCATGGAAAAGAAGGGATGGATCGCCTTCGGCACGGCAAGGGTGCGCCGGGACCCCCTGGCGGGGCTGAAAAGCGTCAAAGAGCGGCCCAGAATGACCGTCGACCAGGCGAATGCCGTGGACGCTGTGGACCGCGCCCTGGAAAACCGGCGCATGGGGCCCTTGAGTCCCGAACGCGCTTTTTTGCTCAAGGGCGTGACCGGCAGCGGCAAGACAGAAGTGTATATGCGCTGCATCGAACGCTGCCTGGCTTTGGGGCTGACGGCCATCGTGCTGGTGCCGGAAATTTCCCTCACCCCCCAGACCGTCGCCCGCTTCCGGGGGAGGTTCGGCGGCGTCATCGCCGTGTTGCACAGCCGGCTTTCCGCCGGAGAGCGGTTCGATGAATGGAAGCGCATCCGGCTGGGGCAGGCAAAGGTGGTCGTCGGGGCGCGGAGCGCGGTTTTTGCCCCTGTGGAAAATCTTGGGCTGATCGTCATCGACGAGGAGCACGAATCCAGCTACAATTCGGAAAAAAAACCAAGGTATTCCGCCTGCGACGTTGCCAAAAAGCGCTGCGAACTGACGGGGGCCTCTCTGATTTTGGGCAGCGCGACGCCTTCCCTGGAAAGCTATTTCCTCGCCAAGGGCGGGGAATACACCCTGCTCAACCTGCAAAACCGCATCAACGGCAGGCCGATGCCGCCGGTGACGGTGGTGGATATGCGAAGGGAACTGGAGGCAGGCAACCGCACGATCTTTTCCGACGCCCTGTATTCCGCCATCCGCGATTGCCTGAGAAAGGGCGAGCAGGCGATGCTTCTGCAAAACCGGCGGGGGTATTCCACCTTTGTTTCCTGCCGGGGCTGCGGTCATGTGATGAAATGCCAGCGGTGCGACGTGTCCCTCACCTATCACAAGAACGACGAGTCCCTGCGCTGCCATTACTGCGGCGAGCGGCTCCGCGTTCCGCCGATTTGCCCGGAATGCAAAAAGCCGTATCTCAAATACTTCGGCCAGGGCACCCAGCAGGTGGAGGAAGCGGTCAAAAAGGCGTTCCCTATGACCCGGGTGCTGCGGATGGACCGGGACACCACCGCCACAAAAGGATCGCACCTCGCCATTTTGAACGCCTTTGCGAACCGGGAGGCGGACATCCTGATCGGCACCCAGATGATCGCAAAGGGCCTGGACTTCCCGAATGTGACGCTGGTGGGGGTGGTGGCCGCAGACGCGACGCTGTTCATGTCCGATTACAGGAGCGCCGAGCGGGCATTTTCCCTGATCACCCAGGTGGCCGGCCGCGCCGGGAGGGACGCTTTCGACGGAACGGCCATCGTTCAGACCTATTCGCCGGAACACCCCAGCATCCGATTTGCCGCCCATCACGATTACGAAGGCTTTTACGCCTACGAAATCGAAAAGCGGGAAAAGTGCCAGTACCCGCCCTTTTCGGATTTTGTGCGAATCCTCTTTACCGGACCGGATTATCCGGCGGTCAAATCCGCATGCGAAGCCTTTGCCGAAAGCGCAAAGAGCCTGCTTCAGCGGGAGCTTGCCAAACACCCGGGGGGCGAACAGTCCCTCGTCTACCTTCGCGCCATGCCCGCCCCCATCGGCTTCATCAAAGACGAGTACCGCTTTCAGGTGCTCATCAAGCTTTTGCGCACCCCGGCGGCGGAACGCGCCATGGCGCTGCTTAGCGTGTTTTGCAGGGAGTACGAGGCAAAGGGCAGCCTGTTGGCCCTGGAGACCAACCCCCAGAACATGTTGTGATCGCCCTTTTCTTGCGTTATACTGAAAGGAAGCAGAATTTTTGGAGGAACCAATGGCATTAAGAAAAATACTGACCGATGAAGACCCCGCGCTGCACAAAAGGTGCCGCGAGGTCACCGAAATCAACGACAGAATCAGAACGCTGATTGATGATATGACGGAAACCATGTATCACGCCAACGGAGTGGGCCTTGCCGCGCCCCAGGTGGGCGTTTTGCGGCGGGTGGCGGTGGTGGACGTGGGAACAGGGCTTTATCAGCTCGTCAACCCGGTGATCGTCGAGCAATCCGGCAGCGCCTGCGGCATGGAGGCCTGCCTCAGCATCCCCGACAAGCAGGGATACGTTCTGCGGCCGGAACGGGTGGTGGTGGAAGCCCTGGACAAAAACGGCGAAAAGATCCGCATCGAGGCAGAGGGGTATCTCGCCGTGGCTTTGTGCCACGAGCTGGACCATCTGGACGGCGTCGTGTTCACCGACCGCGTCATCGAACCCACCGAGGAGCAGATCGCCGAGGCAGAGCGCCGGGGCAGGGAAGCCCTGGAACTGCTGGGCGCCAGCGAGGACTCCGAAGGCGAGCCCGAATCCCTGATTGCCGCCAAGCCCCTTCGCGGCAGACGGAATACCCGCAAGGTAACCATCGTCAACTCCAAGGAGGACTGATTTGCGCATCGCTTTTCTTGGCACGCCCGACTTCGCCCTGCCCTCTTTGAAGATGCTGGTGGACGAGGGGTATGACATCTGCGCGGTTTTCTGCCAGCCGGACAGGCCGGTGGGCAGAAGCAAAAAGCCGGTCTTTCCCCCTGTCAAGGCCTTTGCCGTCGAGCGGGGGATCCCGGTCTTTCAACCGGAAAAAATACGGCTTCCCAAAGGCCAGGCGATGCTTCGTCAGGTCGCTCCGGACCTGATGATCACCGCCGCCTTTGGGCAGATTCTTTCTGCGGAAAATCTTTCCGTGCCGCCCTTGGGGTGCATCAACGTCCACGGTTCGCTGCTGCCCAAATACCGGGGCGCTGCGCCCGTCCAGTGGGCGGTGATCAACGGCGAACGCGTCACCGGCGTCACCACCATGTTCACCGACGTGGGGCTGGATACCGGGGACATGCTGCTGAAACGCGAGATCGAAATCCTTCCCAACGAAACCGCCGGGGAACTGTTTGACCGTGTTGCGGAGCTTGGCGCGCAAGTGTTGAAGGACACCCTCATCGCTCTGCAAAACGGAACGCTCACGCGCATCAAGCAGGATGAATCCCAGGCTACGAAGTGCCGGATGCTGAAAAAGGAGGACGGGCATGTGGATTTTTTCCTGCCCGCCCAAAGGGTGCACGACTTGATTCGGGGCGTGGATCCCTGGCCCGGGGCTTTTGCATACTTTGAGGGTACGCCCATCAAATTCTGGGGGTCCCGCGTCACGGAAGGCAGCGGGAAGCCGGGGGAAATCCTCGTTGCGGACGGTAAAAACGGCCTCGTCGTCGCCGCAGGAGAAGGGGCGGTCAGAATCGGCGAAATTCAGGCCCCCGGCGGCAAGCGCATGGAGGCTTGCGCGTATCTTCGGGGCAAAACCCTTCCCGTGGGAGGGCAGTTCGCTTGAAGGACGCGAGACGAGCCGC
>JBMNTV010000050.1:0-15016 GCA_050945915.1 Christensenellales bacterium | reverse complement strand
CAAAGCAGCCGGAGCAATGAACCGTCCCTGTGATGGCTAATCTTTACACCCGGTGCCTTTGCGGCCTTCGTCAGTTGCGGGAATAGCGCTTTTCCCTGTAAAAAGTAAGTGAAACGGCGTCCAAGGATCTGCACGTTTCCTGCCGGGCGGCTTATTGGGTTTCCCCCTGCACAGCGAATCCTGCCCCCGTTGTAAACCGCTTGCTTTGGGCGGTTTCGGAATTGGTGCAAACGCAAACAATAAAGGAGAAGCGCCATGAGAAAATTCCTGCTGCTGCTGATCGCCGCCATACTCTGCGCAACCCTGCTTTTAGGCTGTTCGCCCGCGAATACGCCGCCGGTCAACACGCCCGTGGCAGAAGCCACGCCCACTCCGAACAACTCGACTCCCGACTGGCTCGACGACGACGATGACGATTCGGAATTCGACTGGCCAGACGATGATGACGACTACCAGTATTACATCGAAGGCCCCGTGCTGATCATCAAGATGAGCGAGGGTTTTATTGACAATTATGAATACCAGCTCTACGATGACGGAACGTATTTTGAAGAGATGTATTATGACGCCATGGTCTACATCACCACGGAACGCCTGCTTCCCAGCGAGTACGGCCAGGAACTGGAAACCATGGCGATGTATGCCGGCATATTCGAGGAGGAGCTGTTCCTGACCGAGATCGAGCTTCCCCAATTGCCCAGTTATCCCGCTTTCGGCGTGGAGTATCTCGTAGGAGCCAACGAGGACACGCGCTACTGCGTGGATATTCTCATCCATACGGACGGATGGGATTTCCGGTTCCACACCAGCACGCCCTACGACTATCTGGAGGACTATTGGGGTACCATCGAGTCATGGATCGATTCCCTGGATATTTTTGACGGCGTGTAACACCGGACGCAAAACGGCATATGGCGGTATCCGGCCCGGCCGAGGACGCCAGGCGGACCGGTGCCGCAGCTCCGACCCTTTGAAGCACTGACCCAACCAAGGAGAACCTGTTCATGAAAAGACCCTTCGCTTTGCTTCTTGTGACGATTGCGCTTATAACCCTGCTTTTTGGCTGCGCAAAGGAGCAGCCGCCCCAGCCCACGCCCTCTGAAACCCCGAGCGCCGAAACGCCCACGCCGACGCCCCAGCCGCAACAGAGCGAAACGCCGACGCAGCCTTCGGACACCCCTGCCTTTGAGCAAAAGGACGGCGTTTTCGTCATCGAAGACGTGGAAACGCTGACGGCGCAGTTCAAGACCGTCGGCGATTACATCGAAGCGACGGGGGCGATGGGCATTTCCTGGTGGCCGGCGGACGACGGTTCCGGCGAGCTGCTCATCAGCATCGAGGGCGCCGGCGTCAACGCGGTGGTGGCGGTCACGCCGGAAGGCGGTACGATCGAAGGCCAGGCCGAGGGAGAAGACACCGACGTTTCCCGGCAGACTTTGGACCTTCCCGCCAGGTTGACGGATATTTCCTGGGAGTTTGAGGGAACCGGCGTGGATGCCATTCGCGGCATTGAGCCGGGCGCTTTCGAGATGGAGGTGCGCGCCGCTTTTTACGATAGCGGGGATGAAACGGCGATCTATTCCGCAGAGGACGTCCTGCCCGACGCGAAAATACCGGAGGGCGTGTTCGTCGGCGCGAAGAAGGTGTCGGACGAGGACGGGGAATACCTGCTTTACAGCTGGCGGTCCTCCGAACCCACCCCCCGGGGCTACAAGAACGCCCTCCTTTACTACTACCTCTCCGGCGGGATGGTGGACAGCATCGAGCTCCACGTGTTTTTCGAGGAATGATCGAACCCTTCCCGCAATAAAAGAAAATCGCCCCCACATGCGCGGGGGGCGATTTTCGTTTTTCTCAGCTGCAATAGACCATCAGCGCGTCGTGCAGGAATTTTGCCGCGTTGGGATAAATCCCGTCGTAAAACTCGCGGAAGCGCGGGTCCTCGACGTACATTTCCCCCAAGCTTCGGTGGGCTTCCCTGGAATACGTGCCTTCCGGCCAGTAGAAGCACAGCCATTTCTTGTGCAGCTCGCAAACCTTCTGCGCCAACGGGCTTGCCGGGTCGCCGAGTTGTGCGGCTTCCGCCAGCAGGGGGTAAAGTTCCGCCTCAAGCTCCTTCACATCGTCAAAGGTGCGCTCGTCCATCGCCAGCAGCTTTTCGTTGGAAGCGTCCACGGTCTCGTCGCCGTATTTTTGTCGGATCTCCGCACCGTAGCGGGCTTCGTTTTCCCGGACCAGCTCCCGCTTGAAGCCTTCGAACTTTTCCTGGTCAGTCATGGCTTTTCCTCCTTTTTGGGCTTCGAGCGTTTTTTGGACGTTTTCGATCAATCGCTCGATGCGCTCTTTTTCTTCCTTGAGGGCGAGAAGATGGCTTTCTAAGGTGCGCTCCCTGTCGTAATCCGGCGAACGCGTCAGGCGCAGCACTTCCTTCAGGGGAAGCCCGAGCTCGGTAAAAAAGCGTATCTGCTGCAAAGCGTCCACCTGTTCCTGGCCATAGACCCGGTATCCGTTCTTTTCCACCCGCAAGGGTTTCAAAAGGCCGATCTGGTCGTAGTACCGAAGGGTCCGCGGGCTGACGCCGGCGAGCTTTGCCAACCCGTTCACTGTGTATTCCATGTTCTCACCTCAAAGAGAGCATAAACCATGACGCAACGTCAATGTCAACAGATTTTTTTGCCGGGAAGACCTTCCCGGCAATCATTCAGCTGCACCCGTTCAGATGGTGCTCGCAGGAGCGGTACAGCTTGGGCGCAACGGAGCGGAAGATTGCTTCCAGCTCAGAATCGCCCATGACGGTGTTCCGTCCGGCGGCGTATTCCGCGTCCACCTGTTCCTTGATCTTTGCCACGACCTCGTGCTTCTTGTCAATTTTGCTGTGTTCCGGCAGCTTGAAGTAGCTGTTGATCCAGTGGGCGATGCCGGCGAGGCCGGAGTGGGAGTCGATCATGACCTTTGCGGGGCGCTTGAGGATCTTCGCGGTGTCGAAGATGTTGTAGATCTCCTCGTCCTTCAGCATGCCGTCGGCATGGATGCCTGCCCGGGTCGCGTTGAAGGAGCGGCCCACAAAGGGTGTGCGGGGCGGGATATCGTAGCCGCATTCGCGCTCGAAGTAATCCGCAATATCCGTGATGGCGGTAAGGTCCATGCCGTCGTCCGTGCCGCGCAGCGAGCAGTATTCCATGACCATGGCCTCCGTCGGGCAGTTGCCGGTGCGCTCGCCGATGCCCAGCATCGAGCAGTTGACCGAAGAGCAGCCGTACAGCCAGGCCGTTGCGGCGTTCGTGACGACCTTATAGAAGTCGTTGTGGCCGTGCCATTCCAGCCATTCGCTGGGAACGTCGCTGTAATGGCGCAGGCCGTAGATGATCCCCGGCACGGAGCGGGGCAGGGCCACGCCGGGATAGGAAACGCCAAAGCCCATGGTGTCGCAGGCGCGGATCTTGATGGGCATGCCGGATTCCTCGGACAGCTTCATCAGCTCGTTGGCAAAGGGGACGACAAAGCCGTAGAAGTCTGCCCGGGTGATATCCTCGAAATGGCAGCGGGGGACAATACCCCGCTCCAGCGCCATCTTGACCACGCTCAGGTATTTGTCCATCGCCTGGCTGCGCGTCAGATGCATCTTGTTGAAGATGTGGTAGTCCGAGCAGGAAACGAGGATGCCCGTCTCCTGTACGCCCATGGATTTGACGAGGTCAAAGTCCTTTTCGTTGGCGCGAATCCAGGTGGTCACCTCGGGATACTCCAGCCCCAGCTCCATGCACTTTTCCACGGCTTTGCGGTCGTTTTCTGTATAGACGAAAAACTCGCTCTGCCGGATGATGCCCTTTTTGCCGCCCAGGCGGGACAGGAGCTTGAAAAGATCCACGATCTGCTCCACCGTGAAGGGGGAACGGGACTGCTGTCCGTCCCGGAAGGAGGTGTCGGTGATCCAGATCTCGTCCGGCATGTGCATGGGCACGTTGCGGAAGTTGAAAGCCACCTTGGGGACGGAGTCGTAACTGTAAAGATGGCGGTAAAGGTTGGGGACCGGAACGTCCTGCAGCCGGTATTTATACACGTTTTCTTCCAGAAGGTTGGTCTTTTCGGAAAACTCCAACTTCTTATGAAGAAAGAATGTACCGCGGTTCTTTTTGGTCTCGATTGCTCTTTTCATTCTGACCTCCCGAAAATTTGCTGTATACTTGTATACAATCCGGGGAAACGCTGATCCCGCCCGAAGGCGGGACGAAGGTCATTGTTTCGGCCCGGTATTATTTGAGTTTTGACATGAAATCGGCCAGCCGGTCGATTCCCTTGTTGATGTTTTCCCGGCTGGTGGCGTAGGACATGCGACAGAAGCCATCCGCCTCGAAGGCGATGCCGGGAACCATGGCGACCTTTTCGCCCTCCAGAAGGGCTGCGCAAAAGTCCAGCGAGCCGGTGATGAACTGATCGCCATAGCGTTTTCCCAAGGAAGAGGAAATGTTCACCATGACGTAGAACGCGCCCTTGGGCGTGCCGCAGGAAAGGCCGGGGATCCGGTTAATCCGTTCCACCATCAGCCGCCTGCGTTCGTCAAACTCCTGCACCATGGCAAAAAGCTCATCCCTCGGGCCGTTCAGGGCGGCCACGGCGGCGTGCTGGGCGATGGAGTTGGGGTTAGAAGTCACATGACTTTGGAGGTTGGACATCGCCTTGGCTACGCCCGGGGCGGACGCCGTGTATCCGATGCGCCAGCCGGTCATGGCATACGCCTTGGAAAGACCGTTGACCACGATGGTGCGCTCTTTGATTTCGGGGTTGAAGGAGGCGATGGAAATGTGCCGCTCGCCATCATACACCATCATTTCGTAAATCTCGTCGGAGATGACGAAAAGGTCCTTCAAAACCGCGAGCTCGGCAATGTCCCTTAACACCGATTTGGGCAGGACGTATCCGCAGGGGTTGCTGGGGCTGTTGAGGATGATCGCCTTGGTGCGGGGGGTGATGGCTCTTTCGAAATCCTCGACGTTGGGAATGAAGCAATGCTCCTCCACGGCGGCGATAAACACTGGAACACCGCCGTTGATCCTGACCAGTTCAGGATAGGAAACCCAGCAGGGGGAGGGGATGATCACCTCGTCCCCGGGGTTTAGAATCGCGGCCAGAGCGTTGAACAGGGAATGCTTTGCGCCGTTGCTGATCACGATCTGGGACGGTTCATAGGAAAGGCCGTTGTCCTTCAACAGCTTTTCCGCCACCGCCTGTTTCAGCGCAACAGTACCCGAAGCGGGGGTGTATTTGGTTTTGCCCTCTTTCAGCGCCTCGACGGCAGCCGCCTTGATGAATGCGGGCGTATCAAAATCCGGTTCGCCGGCGCCAAAGCCGATGACATCCTCGCCCGCGGCCCGCATGGCCTTTGCCTTGGCGTCGATCTCCAGCGTGAGGGAAGGGGCAATCCCCAGACATTTTTCGGATAACTGCATTTCCTTGCTCCTATAGCACAATAATATGTTTTGCAAGTCGGCTTGCGCAATGCTTCAGATTTTTTGCCGAAAGGCCGAAAAATCGGGGGTGCCGACTGTCTGTTTTGCATGTACTCATCTATTATAATTCACGCATGGAAGTTGTCAAGGGGAATTGTCCTGCTTTGGCAAATCATAAACATCCTTTTGACAAAGAGCGAGGGTTTGCGTCGCAAATACTAGTTGGCATTGCGCGATCTGTGATGTATAATATAGCCAAAAGGTTGTATATCCATGTGTATTCAAAGTGTATTTTGAACAAAAAGCAGCAAAGGAGTAAACATTATGCCACTCGTAACAAGCACGGAAATGTTTAAAAAGGCCTATGAGGGCGGCTATGCGATCGGAGCCTTTAACGTCAACAATATGGAGATCATCCAGGGCATCACCGAGGCCGCCAAGGAGCTGAAGGCCCCTCTGATTCTGCAGGTCTCCGCTGGCGCACGCAAATACGCGAACCATACCTATCTGATGAAACTGGTCGAGGCCGCAGTCATCGAAACCGGCCTGCCCATCTGTCTGCATCTCGACCACGGCGACTCCTTCGAGCTGTGCAAGAGCTGCATCGACGGCGGATTCACCTCCGTCATGATCGACGGCTCCCACCTCTCCTACGAGGACAACGTGGCTCTGACCCGCAGGGTGGTGGAATACGCCCATGACCACGGCGTCGTGGTGGAAGGCGAACTCGGCAGGCTGGAAGGCATCGAGGACGACGTCAAGGTCGCCGAAGGCGAGGGGAGCTACACCGACCCCGCCCAGGTGCAGGACTTTGTGGAGCGCACCGGCGTTGACTCTTTGGCCGTCGCCATTGGAACCAGCCACGGGGCATACAAGTTCAAGCCCGGAACCAAGCCCGAGCTCCGGTTTGACATTCTGGAGGATATTTCCAACCGCCTGCCCGGCTTCCCCATCGTGTTGCACGGCGCAAGCTCCGTCATTCCGGAATATGTGGAGATGATCAACCAGTACGGCGGCAACATGCCGGACGCTATCGGCGTGCCGGAGGACATGCTGCGGAAAGCCGCGAGCATGGCGGTGTGCAAGATCAACATCGACTCCGACCTTCGCTTGGCGATGACCGGAACCATCCGCAAGTTCTTTGCGGAGAACCCCTCTGTTTTTGATCCCAGGGGCTATCTCAAGCCCGCCAGGGACGCCATCCGCGGCATGGTGGCCCACAAGATCAAAAACGTACTCGGCTGCGACGGCAAGGCGTAAACAGCCAGTCTGCCGTTGGATTTCGGGCGACGGACGATCTCGCCCGGGCAACCATGACCCTTCAAAGCAAGAACAAAAAGCCCGCCGGGACGCCTGATCCCGGCGGGGTTCTTGTTGCTCAAGGGGGTTCATCTTCTGAATGAGGAATAGCATCCGGTCAAGCAAAGAAGCAGCAGAGGCAAACGACGCAAAGTGGGCGGAAGGATTGCCCCTCCGCCCGAAGGTCGCATTTGCCGGGTTACAAGTTGTTATGCCTTTTGAACGCCGAAGCGGCGGCGTCGTGGGTGCCGTTGGAAGCCAGCGCCACCACGATGGCATTAACGGCGCACAGCCCGGCCGTCGCCCAATCCAACGTTCCAGCTGCGGCGTTGGCGCCCAAAAGCACGATGAGCGCAATGACATACGATACGATCCTTGTGGGGATTTTGCCGATGAAACCGATGCCTTTGATGAACTGGGTGATCAGCGTCGTCACAAGGACTGCGCCGGCATAGGTTCCAAGGGAGGACCAGGTGAAGAATTCGTTCATTTTTCGGTTCCCTCCTTGATTTCACGAATCAATTGAAACGCTTGTTTTGTGTCCTTTTCCAGCAGGGCCACACGCTCGATGATCGAATTATGCTTTTCGACTTTCTTTTCCAGCTGCTCCAGCCGATAGGTGATCAGCTTGTTGTTGGTCATAATTCCGATGAGCGAGCCGATGGCCGTGCCCACCAGGGACAGAAGCGCGACGATTACAGTATCAGACATCCATTTCACCACCTGAACAGGCCAAGCTTTTCATTGGTTTTGATTCCGTATATGCCGTCTATGGCGATGCCGTTGTCGGCTTGAAACGCAGCCACCGCGTTTTGCGTCTTTCTGCCGTAAACGCCGTCCGGCTCCCCGCAGGAATAGCCCAGGCTGTTCAGCCTGCGCTGGAGCTCCTCGACGGCCGCGGAACGGCTGCCGTATTTGAAATTGCAGGGAACTCCGCCAAAACCCGGCGTGAAATAGCCGCGGGTCTGGTGATTCCAGCCCCAATGCCGCCTTCTGCTTCCAATATCTATATGTATGCGGTCAACTTTTTCAAGCTCTCCGCATTGGTGCAGATACAGGCCGATCCCCCCGACTTGCTGCAGGGTTTCGGCAAACTGGGCGAGCCTGTACGCCGCCACGCCGGGGATGTAGACATCCGTTGCCCGGCCCTGGCAGTGGGGGTTCTTTTTGTCGCCGGTCCAGTTTTGGTGGTTCCGATAGCAGGAAGTCGAATGGGGGGCGTAGTCTGGTGCATCCGGCCCATAGGCGTTCCTTAGCCTTGGACGGACGCCAAAATGCGCATACAGCTTTTCCCAGAATTCCGCCAAATCGGTGTCGAGTTTGATTTGTGTGTGTTTCTCACAAGCCCAAAAATCCTCCACTGCAAAGTGTTCTGAGATTTTCAGGTTTCTTTGATCGTTGTTGAAGGTTTTTATCACAAGGTATCTCCCCTTTGAAGTTGGTTTCACCTATCCCGTAATTATTCTATTCACCTTCCGGCAGATCGTAGACATCAAGCCGCGGTCCTTTGCGCCCCACGAAGGAGGAGAGGAAGGGATTTCACAGCGGGCAAAGAGTGGGTACGTCATTCATACCTTCACCCCAATGGCAAAAAGTAGCGATAGACAGCGCTGCGCTGGAAGTACATGTTATGCACATGGAATGTGAAAAACAATCGACATTGCGCAAAAATGAACAATCATTTGCAAAACAGAGCAACCATGATAGAATGAAAACGCGTCACACTGGATTCGAGAATTTCTGCGATACCAGCACTTCATCGCGCATGAAAAGGAGAGGATCATATGGACACTTCTGATATGGAGGTTTTTTCCGTTCTTTGCGACTGCAAGAGCGTGTCGCGGGCGGCAAAGAACCTGTTTATGTCCCAGCAGGGCGTGAGCAGCCTCCTCCAGCGCATCGAGAAAGAGCTGGGCGTCGAACTGTTCAAACGCACAAGAAGCGGCCTTGAACTGACCAAATATGGCGAAGTGGTCAAAGAGCATGTGAAGAGCATACTCACCGATTACCGCGCGATGCAGAACACTCTGGAACAAATCAAGAAAGAAGACAGCCGCCTTTTTGTGACCATGGACCTGGGCATTTTCGCGATTCTCACATCAAAGCCCTTTCTGGATTTCAAGACCAGCCACCCGGACGTCGAGTTCATCATGCAGGAACATACCCCAAAGACCAACGAACGGCTGCTCGTAGAGGAGGCGGCGGACATTTGCCTTGCCCTGGCGCCGCATTCCACCGAGGTGTTTGACGTCATGCCGATTTATCAGGTTTCCGGCGCGGTGTTGATGGACAAGGAAAACGAGCTGGCAAACAGGGATGCCCTTTATGTGGAAGATTTGAAGGGAAGGCCTCTGCTTGCCTTTGGCTCTGCGACGTATTACCCCTATCTCCGAGCGTGCAGAAAGGCGGGTTTTGAGCCGAATATGACGGTTTCCGGCATTGAACTGCAGGACCCGCGGCCCTACGTTCGGGGAACCGACGGCCTTTGCCCGAGTTTTTACGGCATCCTGCCCGAGATTTCAGAGGACGACGGGCTCGTCATCGTCCCTTTCAAAACCGATCTTTTGTGGAGCATCTGCACCGTGACGAAAAAGGGAAGAAAGCAGTCCACCCTTTGCAGAAAATTTGTGGAAGAACTGATTGATTTCGTGAATACGGAAAAGATCATAAATGGCGAAATCGTACGTCAATTAAAACCGCAAAAAAAGTGAATGTTCACGAGAACCCACAGGTCGATGATGGAGGTTATCCGGGCGTTTATGCTTACAACCCAGAGCGCATGGGCGGTGGACGGGTCCAGCACATCAAGATTGATCGTTTGCCCACAGGCTTTATTCACCACAAAGCAAAAAATCGGCATAGCTGGAAATAGGTACCATGCTATGCCGATTTTTTTGATAGTTTCTAAGGCGAGCCCACTCAAGGCTAGCGTTTTTGTTGCAGGTGGTTACCCTTAGTGCTGGCGCATGCCGCGATCTTTTCCAAGCGGCCGGCCATGCCGAGGTGTGATCGCGCTGTCGATCCAGGGCGCGTGCTGTTTCGGCTTTGCCTGCTTTAACCTTGCCCATCGTCGCCTTGGCCAAGTCGCGCCTTCGCATAGGAAAGAAATTCAGACGCCAGCTCGCTTTGCGCGGAAAAACGGCGGGTGATCATGCAAAAACCCCAATCCACCGAAAGGTCCCGCACACGCACGCTCACGACATCCGGCGGAAGCCAGAGATCCGACCCCGCGTAAAAACTCACCGCCAGGTTGCGCCGGCAAAGGTCGATCATGAACCTGCCTTCGGAAGCATTGACCAAAATCTGCGGTTGGATGCCGAGCTCCAGGCAGCGCAGCAGCACGATCCTCTGCTTTTTCGTGGGCGTGTTGAGGTCGCAAAGCCGCTGGCCCTTCAAATCCGCAAGCCGGATGGATTTTTTCTTCGCGAAGGGATGGTTCAGCCCCACGATGACGCGCATCGGCCAGGTGACTGTGGCCACCGTTTCACACAGATCCTCGTCCACCGGCGGGAGCGCAAAGCCCACGTCCAACTCGCGGTCGGCGACCAGCTTGCAGCAGGCGATTTCGTTGTAGCAGACGACCCGGATGTCATCCTGCGGGTGGGACTCCAGAAAGTTGTGCACGAAATCAGGGGGAAGAAGCTCCAGCGTTCCGATGTCAAATCCGATTCGGAGTTCCCTGGTCCGGTTTTCGTCCGCCCCTTGCACGGTCTTTTTGATGTGCTGCCACTGCTTCAAATGGCTGCGGGCGTGTTTCTCCAGTTCCCTGCCTTTGACCGTCAACTCCAGCCCCGACGGCGTGCGCACAAAAAGAGGCTCGCCAAGCTCTTTTTCGAGCTTTGCGATCGCCTTGGAAATCCCCTGCTGGCTGATGTACATCCTTTCCGCAGCGCGGGAAAAGGACCGTTCGTCGCAGGCGGCCAGAAAGTATTCGAGCTGTTTGTACTCCATGCGCCCTTCCCCCCAAAAAATCCCATGTCAGGCACAGGATACTACAACTGATTGTTGTGCGCAAGAACTAACTATTGTTTTACATACACCCAATAGTTGGTTAAAATATTATTGATAAATCCGAATGCGGAAAATAAAGGATAAGAGGAGGAGGATCATGAAACGACGGAAGCTTACGGCGGTGATCGGCATCATCGCCGCGCTGGCGCTGTTGTTTACCGCTTGCGCAGAAACCACTGCGCCGGAAACGACGCCAGAGCCGGAACTCGCACCGGTGGTCAACACTTATACCGCCTCGGCGAAGGGTTACGGAGGCGACGTAACCGCCACGATGACGGTAACAGACGATGTGATCACCTGGATCGCCTTTGAAGGGGCAAATGAAACCCCCGGCATTGGCGCGGACGCCCTCACCAGGTTCAACGAAATCCTTGCGGGATTCGAGGGCAGGGATGTGGCAAGCGCAACGATCGACATCGACGTCGTATCCGGAGCGACGGTGACCTCGAACGCAGCGAAGATGGCGCTTTCGCAGGTGCTGCTCGAAGCGACGGGCAAGGCCGCCGTCGAAGCCGTGCTGAAGGATGGCGACTATACGGCGGAAGCCTGGGGCTTCTCGCTGACCACGCCGTTGAGCGTCAGCGTCTCTATCGCGGGGGGCAGGATCACAAAGATCACGCCGGACGTGGAAAACAGCGGCGAGACGGATCAGATCATCGCCACGGCCATCGACAACATGATCCCGCGCATCCTCGAGGAACAGAGCCTTGCGGTGGACGCGGTATCCGGCGCGACCAGCTCCTCCAACGCCATCAAATCCGCTGTGCGGGATTGCCTGAAGCAGTCCATGGCGGCGGCGGGCATGAGCGAGGCGGATATCGACATCGCCCTCAGCGCGTTTTACAGGGAACCCGCTTATCTTAAGAAGGATGCCGCGCCTGTGGATATCAACACCGGCGTGGTGGTGGTGGGCGCGGGAGGCACGGGCTGCCTGGCGGCGCTGGAGGCCGCGAATCTCGGCGCGGACACGCTGGTCATCGAAACCAGCGCCAAATACGGCGGCACAAGCGCGCTGACCTGCGGCCCGATGGCGGTCAACTCCCCCAAACAAGTGGCAGCGAATGGCGGCGTGGATTTGGTGGACGAGGATTTGCTGCTCTCCACCTGGCTCGCAGACGCCAGGGCGGAGGAAGGCAGCGTCTCTGCGGAGATCATCTCGTACTTCAGCGCCTTTTCGGGCTACAACATCGATTGGATGGCAGAACAGGGGTTTGAGCCGTTTACGTTGGCCATTCCGTTCAAATACCCCCAGTTCTGCGTGTGGACGATGTATCCCGGCTGGAACGCGGGCAGGGTTCACGGCGCAGGCCTCACCCACGACTACTTCAACGCCATCATGCAACGCTATGCCGATCTGGGCGGCAAAACGATGTTTGAAACCACCGGATTGGAGCTGCTGCTGGACGGCGGTGGAAACGTGATGGGGGTGAAGGCCGTGGGCTACGATGGCCAGACCTACAACATCTATGCCGACGCGGTGGTCATCGCCACCGGCGGTTACGCGGGCAACGAAGAACTGCTCATCAAGTACACCAAGAGCGACGAGGTCGGCGCGTATCAGACCTACGGTGTGACGGTGAACCGGGGCGTTTCGATTGCCATGGGCGAGCAGGTGGACGCGAAGCTGGCCGACAACATCGACATCGTCATGGCTCACTTCTCTGCGCCCTCCAAGCGCATCCACATGTTCGACGCTGTGTATAATCAGGTGCCCACGGCGTTCGTCGTCAACGAGGCCGTGCTGGACGTCAACACCAATGGCGAGCGCTTTATCAATGAAGTCAACGCGTCTGCGGACGCCGGGGACGAAACCGCCCGCTATTACACGATCATCGGGTCCCATCAACTGGATTCGATCAAAGAGAACGGCTTTATCGGCACGACGAGGGGCATGTACATGAACCCCGGAGCGCTGGATCCGGGTACGCCGCTGCCGGAGATCGACAAGGTGATCGATGCCGGCATCGAGCTGGGCTTCATCTTCAAGGCAGACACCATCGAAGGCCTTGCCCAGGCGATCAACAAGGGCGTGGGCGCGCCGATGACCAAGCTCAAGGAGACGGTGGAGGCGTACAACGCCCTCTGCGCCGCAGGAGCGGACACCCAGTTCGGCAAGCCTGTCGAGTTCCTCGTGCCGGTGGAAGGGGAGTACTTCATCGCCGTCGAGGCTTCCCCGATCATTTACAGCACCTGCGGCGGACTGACGGTGGACAGCGCCATGCGCGTGGTCACGAACTCCGGCGAGAGCCTGCCCAACCTCTTTGCCGCCGGAACGGACACCATCGGCATGCTGCTGTACGACGAATACACCGATTACGGCGGGGTGGCGCAATCCTGGGCGTTCTGCTCGGGACGCATGGCCGGCGCTTCGGCGGCGATGGTCAGCCTGCAATCCCAGGACATCACCGCACAGGCCAAAGCGGCAACCCAGGCGGACGAACTCGCCAAGGCGTATGCCGACGCGCTGTTTGACAAGGTCAAGGTCGAGCGCGTGGCACAGGACGTTTACAGAGTGGCCGGAAACGCCGCGTATTTGCCCGGTCTGTGCGCCGCATTGGGAGACGACGCCGCCAGGGGCGTGAATTACGCCGCGGTGCTGCTGGACGCCCCCAGCGGAGCCGCAGAAGGACGGGTCAAAGGCATCCAATATGCCGTTGGCTACGGCACGTGGGAGAAAGACGACGCCCTGACGGTGAAAAACGGCAAGGCGCTGTACCTTCTGCAGCTTGACGACGCGATGAACCGTCACATGGGCGCGGTGCTGACCATTGACTGGGGCGGCAGCGAATCCAAGGTCACGGTTTACACCGACCTGCTGATCATGGGCAAGGATGCTAGCACCGGCGAGCTGGTCAACGCCAGGGTCGTAGAGGGCGCATCCCTTGACGACACCCTCAAGAAGGCCGCCTGCATCAACGTAGGCCTTTCGGTCAGGCTGGCGGGGATGAGCGAGAACGAGAGGATCTACACCCTGACTGGCAGGCTGCCCGAGCTGCCCGTACTGACCAGTTTGCTCAAGCTCGACACTGCCGCGGGCGAGAACTACGCCGCCGTGCTGCTGGAAGCCCCCGAGGGCTACAATAACGGCAAGGCGAGCATAAAGGGCGTGACTTCTCTGGACGGCCGGACGGAGCTGTCCGTGGCGCACCCCAAGGCCAGGGCGGTGACGATGGCCGACGGCACCAGGGGCATCATGTACGTCCAGAGGATTGACACCGGCGTGATCCTGCCGATGGGCGGCGTTTGCGTGAACGTGGAGTGGACGGCGAGCGGCATGGAAAAGAAGGACATGACGTATAAGCTGCTGTTCACCGAGTTGGACTACGATACCCAGATCATGGATATGACCGCGGCGCTCAAGGCGGTCAATGCGTTGCAGAAGGGGATCAGCATCGAGGCGACGGGTGCGAACACCTGGCGTGTGCGCGGCGTCGGCGCGGAGGGGGCGGAAGTCAACGTGCTGCTGCAGGCGCCCTCCAGGACGGATGCCTATATGACGCTGCAGATCGGCGATGTCGTGATGGAGAATCCCGGTACGCAGGTTCTGAACACGGTGACCCTCAAGCCCGGAGACAAGGCGGAGATCACCGCCGTATGGACCACGCCGCCTTCCTTCTGGTCGCCTCCGGTTTCTTATACGGTAACGTATACATTTGTCTGTGAGTAAGGCGATCGTTTCATAAAGCATCGGATGGGCTTCAGCTGAAATCAAAAGCTGAACGCAACCGTCCAAATCCCAAGCGGGGGTTCGCACCATGCGGCCCCCCGCAATTTTATTATGGGGGACAAGCGTCAAAGCCGTCGGAACTAGCGGATCACAGCCGCCAAAACCCATTGAAAATGGATGCCGGATTCGCAGAGCTGGCTGGAAGGTATTGCCAGATCCTCCGCGCCGGGAGAAACCGACCGCAAAAACAGCCCAAAGCACTTTTTTTGCGTCCTGAAGCGGGGGTTCGCGCCATGCGCATCCCCGCTTATTTGCTGTTTTTCAGGGAGGAAAAATCTTAGTTGATAAAATATCAACAATCCTGCGAAGAATGCACATCACAATGAATGATTGTGACACCACCATGTTTGTTTGTTGGACTTATGCAAGAGGGCTCCTCTATAATTGAATCGTCTCAAACAGAATACCATCATCACGGTATCTAAAACACCACCTCAAGCGGAACTTCGGATTCAAACCGATAACGCAGACAGTTCAAAAACAGTTCGTTGCGCTCACCTTCTGGTGAGGATATGTAGTCTTTATTGTCCCA
>JBMNTV010000049.1:0-15262 GCA_050945915.1 Christensenellales bacterium | reverse complement strand
TACCCGGCGCGGCAGGGCAAATAAAAAACGCCCCAAAGGACGTTTGGTGGCATGTAAAAACCGCCTTGCTTGCGCTTGGCGGTTTTTTCCATTACTCAACTAAATACGTTTTATCCACATCAAAGTCCAGCCCGAGTTCTTCCAGATCATAGCCTAGGCATGCAGACTTGATGATGTCCAGAGCGGACGCAAGGCCAAGCAGTTGGCCGTCTTCGTACTCGGTCCGCTGTTTGGCTTTCAGCTCATCTGCATCCCGCTTGATCTCTTCGACAGCCTCTCTGATGATATTTTTCTGATTCATTCGAACCTCTCTTTCCAAACGGCGCATTCAATGGTTTCCTGTTCCGCGTTGCGCCGTAGATCCTTTTCCCATTTGCGAAGCAAACCCTCTTTCTGGCGTTGAGTTTTTAAATCCCATCCAGCGTCATACGCTCGAGGATTTGCCAGCTTTGCTGCGTGCTCTTCCACCTGAAGGGCATGGGATATGATTGACTTTTTCAGCCTTGCCCTCTGCTTTGTGAGAGCTTCCCTGTACAGCCCACCGTGCCGGACTCCCTTTCGGGCTTCAGCGAGCACTTGAACCGCGTCGATTGTTATGTATTGCTTTACAATCTTATCATACTTGGCAACTGCCTCGCGGTCAATAATCTCTGATCGCCGGACAATCTCCTTCTTCCACTCCTCAAAGGTCATATCCGCCGGCACCAGCCGGTAGTCGCTCTTTCCCTCCTTCGCCGCTCGCATGCTGCCCTCGGTGTCCAGATCGTCGAACACCGCCACGGTGGTGCAGCGGCAGTTCGGGTGAAACGGCGGGTAGTTCTCGCCCATTTGGGCGTCCTTCACGGCGTGCTGCTGCCCGTCTTTGGGGCCACAGGTTTTGCAGGTGCGCTCATCCAGCTGCACGAGGACCTCATACTTCTCAATGCCGCAGTCCTTGTAGCTCTGAAGCTCCGCGTCCTCCACAACGCGGGCGGTCTCGGTGCGGATGATCCTTTCTGCGGCAGAGAAGCTGACGTCCATTTTATCCCGGATGTTTCGCGCCATCTCATCGATGCTTGTGCCGCGGATCAGGCCAACGGTGATGGTCTCCTTTAGCTCCCTCGAAAGAGCATCCATGTTCGTCCAGATCCGCGACGAAAAGGACGCCCCGGACCACGGGTAGGCGCAGGCGTTGGCCACTTCCACGGGGTTCAAAAGCTCCAGCGTCTTTCCAAAGCCTAAGCCCTTTTGGATGTCGAACGCCGTGCGGTAATAGCTCTTTTCATAGGTGCTGTGCAGGAGCTTCGTCACCATCTGCTCCTGTTTGGCGCGCAACTCGGCAACGTTCACCTTGATGGCTGCTTCCACCTGCTCAAGGCGCGCCACGCGGGAACGGGTGGACAGCGTGTCAAACTCCCGAAGAAGCTCTTCGTCCCCCGTGGCCAGGATGCGTCCGACGTAATCCTCCACGGTCATGCGCCACTGCCGGTACTCGCTGTCGGCAATGGACTTAACCGCCTGGTCGTAGGTCAGGCCGTACTTGCCGGCATAGCGGGCGTACAGGCTCTCGATCTGCCCCAGCACCTGTTTTTCGGCTCTGGTATACGCCTTCTCCAGCTCCAAAAGTACTTTATCCGCGCTGGCCATACCGGCTTCCATCACGGATATGGCACGCTTTTTCCAGTATTCGGCGGATCTCATACGTCGTCACCGTCACCGTAATCTCCGCCATATCGCTGGACTTCCGTCCTGCGCTGTGCTTTAAGCCGCTCCATCTCCGCCGTCGGGTCCTCCACCCAGGGGTGGTTGGCGACGATGGTCTCCTCGGAGATCATGCCCATGCTGTTGGCGCACATCACAATGGCGCTTTCCTCGTTGATAATGATGTCTCGATTGCAGACGATCTGGGCCGTGGCGTTCTCGAAACTGCCTTTGCCGGTGTTGGCCAGGTGCGCCTTCACAAACCACAGCAACTGCTGAAAAGCGACCTGAAGGCCGGTCTCCAGGCTGTTGCAGTCCAGATCCAGCTGTGCGTACTCAAACTTCAGCGCCAGGCCGCTTGTTGCGCCCGTCAGGCGTTCATTCCTGGTGTCCACCCCGCGGCCGAAGGCGTAAATGTCTCTGCGAATGCGCTCCAGGTGCTGGTTGCTGGCAGTGACGTCCGGCGTGGTGTCCAGCGTGTCCACACCGCCGCCCCCGGGACCGTCACTTAATACTTTCACAGCCCTGTAGATGGACATGTTACGCCGGAACTCTCCCAGGTCGCTGCCGTCGAAGTTCTTGATGACGAACACCTTGTTGGGCTGGTCCTCCAGCATGTTGGCGTCGTCACTGACAGTGCGGTCGTACTCGTCCACCAGGGTTTTGACCTTGTGCAGCAGGGGGAGTTCCTCGTCATTGTACTTGAACGCCACAAAGGGCAGCTTCTGCCAGTTGAAGGGTTTCCCGTCCGCGGTGGTCATGTGCGCGCCGGAGCGCAGATCTGGGTCTTCGGTCAGTACGCCGTCTTTCTCCACCCAGCGCTGCACGCCGTCATCCGTCCACAGCTCCACCTTGTGGATGATTTTACGGGTTCTCGCCTCCCAGACTTCCACGGGGTACACGCGAATCATGCCGTTGAGCACCGTGTGCTCGTTGTCCGCCCAAAGGGGGACCATCTCCTCCGGCTCCATGCGCTTGATCGTGAATGCGCCTGCGGTGTCGTAATAGACATGAAGCCAGGCGATGCCCTTGTTGATGGCGTCTTTGGCGGCGCGTTTGAGGGTGTGGCGCAGCGTTTCCGCGTCCCCCAGAACGCTGTAAATCGCCTGTACGAAGCTGTCATCGTCGCTCTTGATGGAAAACGCCTTCCCCAGCAGGTACTGGGTCTTCTGGTCCACCAGCTCCTGCAAAAAAGCGTGGGCGATGCGGTTGTTGGCGACGTTGTGAACCTCTGTCAGCTGGCCGTTTTTGCCGATGGCCATGCGTCTGCGGTTCAGAATATCATTCTGCGCCTCGTAATACCGCTGCCCGTCCAGCATGGCGACACGTTTGGGGGAACTGCGCCACGTTTCCAGCTCGATCTTCACGATCTCCGCAATGGATAAAGGCGCGTTCGCTCCAATGATCGCGTTGATCAGTTCTGTTTGGGTCATGGTCTTCTCCTTCTCAATCAAAGCTGATGACCTGGCGGCCGAAGGCATGCTGGCAGGCGTACCGATCGCGGTCGCAGGTGTGGTCATTCTCCTTCAGGGGCTTGTCCTCCCCGCGTTCTGTCGCCTTCGGGTCCCAGGCATAGGTCAATCGTTCCTGCCTGGTGTACTGGCAACCGGGGTCCGTCGTGAATCGTCCCGTGCCAATCATCTGCGCCATCAGCCGAATACCGTCCAGAACGTCGTTTTTCGCGGGACGCACCGTCCAGCCGTCCTTACGAAGCTGAGCGATGAAGGACGCCGCCGACGGGTCCACCACGACGCACCGGATCCGATCCTGCCCGATGAACTTTCGGAAATCCTCCGCATACTCGCCGTCGGTTTTCTGGCGCTGGGCCTTCCTGCCGTCGTAGTAGTACTCGCGAATCAGGTGCATAGTCCGGCTGCTGCCGTCACCACGAACGCCGTACAGCCCGAAGGTGCAGGGGTTCTGTGTACCGTAGTCGCAGCTTGCAAATAGCCATGCAAATGGCCCAGGGTCGCATTTGACCTGGGCCGGGCTGTTATCGTCGTACATGTCGAAAATTAGGCCTTCCGCCACACACCATAAGCCGCGGATGAACCGGTCGTAAAATACGCCGGTGTACTCCTTCTTCAGACTCGCGACATAGGCCGGATCCAGGAACGGGTTGTCGTCGATGGTGTACCGCTGCACCAGCATATCCAGCTCGTCGCAGCGCTTAATGTACTTTTCCATCAGCCAGTGCCGGGGATTATCCGGGTTGGTTGTGGCGAACACCTTCGCCCCGGAAAGCGACAAGCGGGACAGCAGCATCGAAAAGAAGTCCTCGGAGAACAGCGTAAGCTCGTCGCAATAAGCGCCTTGCAGCGTCATGCCGCGGATTTTGCTCTCCGCCCTGGCGTCGTTCACGCCTTCCAAATAAACAAGCCGCCCGAACAGGCGGCCTTCTTTCTTGCTGAGGCTGTATGAAAAATTCTTCGTCCCTACCAGGCTTTGAAGCAGGTCCAGGCAGTTACGGCGAAGTGATGTAAGGGTCTTGGCGACCATCAGGTAACTGGCGTCGGCGGGCATTGTGCCTACCCAGAGCGCCCACACCAGCAGCGAGATCCACGTCTTCCCTGACCGCACAGAACCCTCAAGCAGGTTGATCCGTCGCAGTTTCTCATGCTTCAGGAGTGAAACCAGATCGGTTTGCTTTTCGGAAAACACGTCATTCAACGCTCTTCACCGCCTCAAGCAGCCGACTGAGATCCCCCTCGTCCGCTTCTGCGGCGGATCTCTTGTGCTCCAGTTCCAGTTTCGCCAGGTCGTAGGCTTTCTTGTGCCGGTCCATGGGATTTAGCTCGAAATAGCGCTCCAAGAACGCCAGCGATCTCTGACGATCTGCCAGCTTGATGCTCGCTCCATCCCGGCCCAGCTTGACCTCCTGGACAATTTGGCCATCCACTTCGGACGACTCCCGGAAGCGCACATCGTTGATTTCCCGCATCAGAGGTTCCTTCTCTCCGGTTTCGGGGTTCTCAACCTCAACGGGCCCATACAATGCCATCACCGGCACTTCGGCACGCCCCCACTCCACGAAGTCATCCAAACTTGCGAAGGCAATGCGCCAATGCAGCGCCACGACGTCCTCGGCGTCCATGAGCATGGCTTCGTTGCGCGCGGTTTTCAGGCGTTTGATCTCATTGCGAATACGAGGATTTACTAGGAGCTTAGGCCCTTCCGCGTTTGCCACTTCGTAGCTACACCCGTAAGCCTTTTGATAAGAACGCGTAGCATTGAAGGACTTCACGTAATGCAGACAAAAAGCCCGCTGCTTATCGGTGAGATCCTCGTTCTCCTCGACCATCGCGACGAGCTTTGCCTCTGTGCTTTTCGAAACGGAGCGCTCCTTTTTCGCGTTTCGGAGCGCTCCTTTATCGGACTGTTCCCATTTGTCTTCATACTTCCATTTGCGGATGCGGCTCGCAGGCAAGCCCAGCTCCGCTGCAATGGATGCCAGGCTGCGACTTTTATCCGCTTCCCACAGTTCCCTGGCCTTGTCCCTGTTCGGGTTTCTGGGCCTTGCCAATCCTCACCACCTCGTAACGCAAAACGGCTACGCATTTGCGCAGCCGCTGAAGTATACAGATTTTCACGGTATCATAATACCACACTTGAAGCGGGTGAAAACGGGTGACTTTCGCAAATACCACGAATTGCCGCATCCCTGATCTTTCGGCAGGTATCTGGGTGGTAGTTCAGTTTTCGTCCGATTTGCCGCCATGTAAGCCCATTGACATAATACAGCCTCACCACCGTTGCCTGTTGCGGCGGCAGGCTGTCGATCCACTTCTCGACAGCCTCCAGCCGGATCTCTAGGTCAATGATTTGCTTTCTGCGTCTCTCTTCCAGCTCCAGCAGCCTGGCAATATCCTCTCCAAGCTTGTCCCGCGGAGCTGATCGGCCTTTGGGCATCCGAGTTAACGGTTTTGTTGCGCAGCTCTCCAGCGCGCTACGCAGACGCGCGATCCGCTCCGTGAGGCTCTGAATCTGTATATGTGCATCGCGCACAGCGCGAAGTTCGCTGATCGTCAACCCCTCTGCCTCCTGTCTGCTGTTTCATCTCCGCGGTGTTCTAACTCTCTCGATCCTCGCCTTCAGGCTTTCCAGCAACGCGTCCTGAGTGGCGCTCTTGTCCTCTAGTGCTGCTACCACATCCTCGTCCCGGCCGCCATCCACCACCAAATAATGTACAATGACCTTCTGTGTTTGCCCTTGGCGGTGCAGGCGCTTGTTTGCCTGCTGGTACAGCTCCAGCGACCAGTTCAAGCCAAACCAGATCACGTGATTACCGCCGTCCTGCAGGTTCAGACCGTAGGCGCAGCTGGCAGGGTGCGCCAGAAGAATATCGATGTTCCTGTTGTTCCAATCCGCTTCATCCTGCGGGCCATTCAGCCGTCGAACCCGCAGCTTTGTTTTCTCCAGGGCTTTCTCCAAGCGGGTGAGATCATGCCGGAAGTTGTAAAACACCAAGGTGGGTTGGCCATTCAGCTGTTCGATCAGCTCCAGAAAGGCCTCGATTTTGCATCTGTGGATCTCGACTACTGCTCCGGTATCGTCGTAGACGGCGCCGTTGCACAGCTGCAGAAGTTTGTTACTCAGGGCCACGGCCGTGCCCACGTCTATAACAGTCTCATCCACCCGCAGCAGCATGTCGCGCTCCAGCTGCTCATATTTCCGCTTCGCCGATGGATCCAGGATGACGGGAATGTTGTTCACGGTAATGTCCGGCAGCTGCAGATAGTCTTCGGCTTTCATGGATATGCAGATGTCACCGATCAGCTGCTGAATCGCTTCTTCAGCTCCGGGCTTGGGCGCGTAGGTGAAAACCTGCTGGGCACTTCGCTTGTCTGGGACGAAGTACCTCTCCCGGAAATGCCCGATGTACTTTCCCAGCCTCTGCCCCTGATCCAGCAAGTACAGCTGCGCCCACAAGTCCGTTAAGCCGTTTGGCGCCGGTGTGCCTGTCAAGCATACCAGACGCTTGATGTGAGGTCTCACCCAAGTCAGGGCTTTGAAGCGCTTCGCCTGATGACTTTTGAAGCTGCTGCTCTCGTCAATCACCACCATGTCGAAGGGCCAGGCGTTGCGGTAATATTCCACCAGCCACACGACATTTTCCCGGTTGATGACGTACAGATCCGCCGGTGTATTCAGCGCCCGGATGCGCTGCTTCTCGTTGCCCAGCGCCAGCGATATGCGAAGGTGTTTCAGGTGGTCCCACTTCGCCGCTTCCTTGCTCCAGGTGCCCTCCGCAACCTTCTTCGGCGCGATGACAAGTACTTTCGTAATCTCAAAGCGGTTGTACTTCAGGTCATTCACGGCTGTCAGGGTGATGGCGGTTTTCCCTAAACCCATGTCCAGGAAGGCGCCCAGGTATGGTTCCTGAATCATTCGCTGAATGCAATAGCTTTGATACGCGTGCGGCTTAAATATCACCAGGCTCCACCTTCCTGCATTCTCCGAATGAAATCATCCACGGCCTCTTTGCTGTTAAGGATGAATGTGCTGAGCCCCAGCTTGTCCAGCCTTTCAATCTGCCGTTCCTGCAGGGGCGTCAGCTTTCCCTTCGGCCCCTTCATCTCCACGAAGGCCACCCTTCCTCCCGGTAGGCAAACCAGGCGGTCGGGCACCCCGTTGTTTCCCGGTGAAACGAATTTATACGCTATGCCCCCCATCGCTTTCACTCTGTCGCGCAGGTAAGCTTCGATTTCGCGTTCAAGCATTTTTCCTCCCGAATTTTTCGCCCTTCGATTTCCACATAACGTCCCTGTAACAAACATTCTCGGTTTTCCCTATACATATACGCGTGTAGGCGCGTTAGGCGTATACGTTTCTGCCTATTCCTCTATTTTTCCTTTCAATAGAAAAGTATGTTTACAATGTTTACGAAACTCATTTTTACTAGATTTTTGGGGTATTCCGGTTGTAGACAAAACCTGTAACATTCACGTTTACAATGTTTACAGAGCTGTGAACAAACTCTTGACTTTGTTTGCAATGTTTACAGGCTTTGTTCACACTCTTTTGAACCCTCGCTGGATCTCATATGGCCCAAATCGCTGCGTGCTGTTGTGCCTCTTCCAGCCAGACAATCCTGCCAGTATGCTGTTGATCTCTACGGAGTCCTGCCGCTTCATGAACCTCAGCTCGCTGCCAAACAGTTCGCACCAGATCTCCGCTGCGCATACACGATCTCTCTGCACGGTCTCAATGCCTTCTTTTTTGAAGCCTTCCGCCCAGTAAAGCCGGCGCTCGGCGATCCCCCACTTGCCCCAGTCCTGCGGTATCGGTTTCTCGATGAAAGCCCTTATCATACCTTCCTTAACGTTGCTTTCCCTGTGGGCTTCCTGCTCCTCCTTGGCAACATCCTCGGCTTCACCGCTCAAATACAATGGTTCACCCAGCTGCCAAAGCACAAAGGCTTCCGCCCAGATCTGCGGCACTTCATCGTCCAGATCCTTGAAGACGCTTTTCATCGGAGTCGTCAGTCCGACATCCACAGGCCAGAAGCGCCGGGCACCGGTGGGATCTCGCAAAAACTCTCTGTCGTTTGTGGTGCCGAAAAACACGCAACGGCGGGGGTAACTGTTCGTTCGCCGTCCGTAAGGCTCTCTGTAAATATCGTCTTGCTGGGACAGGAATTGCTTCACGGCTGTGATCTCGGAGCGCGTCATGCCGTTCAGTTCTCCGACCTCAATGATCCACGACCCCTGAACCAGCTCCCGCGCTTCCTTGCCTTCGAACGACGTCAAACTGTCGGAGAACCATTTCAGGCCCAGCTTGCGTAAGAAGGTACTTTTTCCGATGCCCTGAGGCCCTGCCAGGATGGGCATATAGTCGTATTTCGTGCCGGGGGCCATGGCTCTGGCCACCGCCGCAGCGAGGCTCTTACGCATCACGGCGCGGGTATAAGCGTTGTCCGCGGCGCCAAGGTAGTCGATTAAGAGGGTTTCAATGCGCTTCACACCGTCCCAGGCCAGGCCATTTAAATAATCTTGCACGTCGTTAAACCTGTGTTTGAAGGCGCACAAAGTAGTGGCGTCCGCGAGTTTTTTCTCCCCCGTGATCTTGTACACCTTTTCAGCGTAGTGCCTCAGACCGGCGTCGTCGGTATCCGTCCACTGCCTGCGCGCCGTCCTGTCGTCCCACGGCAGCGCACCAAGGGCGAATAACCGGTTCGAGAACTCGTCAAAGGCTACTTTGCCTTTAAGGTTCGGATCGTTTTCCAGAATGATCAGCAGGTTATCAACAGTCTTGTCCGGCGCACCCGTATTCGGGCTCAGGGCGAGCTTGCTGATCCAGTTGGCGGTGTCTTCGTCCGCGGTGTTTGGAAGGCCGGAAAACGCCTCTGTGGCGGCCTCATACCGTTCTGTATTGAGTAGCGTGGCCACGCTGGTGTCTGCTACGGCCAACTGCCGCATGGCCGTGTATGAAGGCAAGCGGTTGGTGGGCGTTCCTGGCTGGGCATCGTCGTCCTGGTCTCCGAACAGGTGCAGGCGCACCAGGTCGAAGGCGTTGACGAGCTTATTGCTGCACGGATCCGTAGCGTGGTGCGAGTAGAGGAACATGCCCTGATCGTAAACAACGGCGCCTCCGGTCGTGCTGCCGCCAGTGTAGGTGTACCGGTCGGGGATGTCCGTGGGTTCATACACGCCGGGGAGGAACTTCTCCATGGCAGTGTAGATGTCGTAGACCTTACAGAAAGCACCCACGACGCCGGACTTGCCCAAAGGATCCCCCTGCTTGGCGGCAAGGCGTTTCTGGGCCTGATCCACGCCGGGCACCTGCGGCCACTCAGCAACGTTGCGCCAGTCCCGATACAGGGCCAGAAGGCCGTCCACATCGACGAAAGGCTTGTCCTCATAGGTGAACACATACTGGCTGTCTGCACAGCAGCTGGGCCAATACATGAGCCTGTGCGCCTCGAAGGTTGTGGGGTCGCAAAGATCGATGCCGATCAGCTCGGCCAGCTTCCGTGCAATGGGCTCATACTCGTCCGCCGAACAGGGACGGGACAGTGGCAGAAGCACACGGAGCCGCGGCCGAGCCTCCTCATGCTTGCGAGTACTGTAAACGCAGTAGCCGCACCCGAGGCCGCCCACTCGGCGCAAGACATCTGCTGTGCCACCGGCCGGGATGTTATCAAAGTCCAACGTAACAATGTCCCTGCCGGTCACCGCCTTGGCTTTGCGCCGATTGCCCTGCAGCGTGCCGGCAACAAAGCCACCCACGTCCTTCAGGGCGTCCTGCTTCGACTTAGGCAGAGCGAGGTAGGCCCCCAGGGTCTCCACGCCCCTTACAGGCACACGCAGGCGTTCGACGAGCTCCGACCACCAGAGGGTGGACGGCGGCCATCTCGTAGCCTTCCTGCTACCTGCCGTGGATATGATGATTTGGCGATCGTATGTCACGGAGATCTACTCCTTTTTGTAAAACTCACTTGTAAATCCATCTGCTCGCAGCAATAGCCCCGGCGCCCAGAGAATGGGCTGCCCCATGATCGCGCAGGCGTCCTTCAATGCACGCTCTGCGCTTTCTTTATCCACAGCCGGAAAGTCGATTACAACCTCGTCGTGAATGTGCATCACGATCGGATATCCTGCGGCTTCCAGCCGCTGTATCGCCAGCGCCAGGCAGTCTCGCGCCGTTGCCTGTACGATGTTCTCGACGAGCTTCCCTCCGTAGGTGTCCACCGTAGTCCATTTCTTGCTTTGTTGGTTCATGCCGTAATAATGCAGGCTGTCGTTTCCCCACTTGTTTGGAGATAAAAAGGGCTTCACGTAGTACAGCTTGCGTCCACTGGGCAGCGTGATCGTAAGGAAGTCCTGTCCAGTGCTGTAATCGCCTTCCCGAGCGAACAGGATGCCCTTATCCATACCGGAGGGCTGCCCCGTCCGCATGGTCGTCAGCGCGGCGTTCTCGACGCGATACCAAAGGTCCACAATACGCTTATTTGCCTGCCTCCACCTCTGAACGATCTCCGGCATTTCCGCCGGATCCAGCTTCTTCGCTTTGTCCATCTGGGTCAGCGCCCTAACGCTGCCCTGGTACCCCAGCGCCAGTTCTGCCACTTTGCCACGCTGCCGCAGAGGGCTATCCTTGGTGATCTCCTCGATGGGTACACCGAACATCTGAGATGCGGAAGCTTCGTAGATTTTGCCGTGGGTGGCAAAAACCTGCTGACGCCACTCCTCGTTTGCCAGCCAAGCGATGATCCGGGCTTCAATGGCGGAAAAGTCTGCGACAATGAACACATGGTCGGGCGACGGTATAAATGCGGTGCGGATTAGCTGGGATAGCGCGTCAGGAATGCTTCCGTAGAAGACTTCCAAAGCGTCTGCCTTGTTTCTTTCTACGCACTCCCGGGCAAAGTCCAACGCCGGTATATGGTTCTGAGGAAGGTTATGTATCTGCACCAGCCTGCCGGCCCAGCGCCCGGTGCGGTTCGCCCCATAGAACTGAAGCAGACCTCGTAGCCGTCCATCCTCGCAGACAGCCTCCTGCATGGCAGCGTACTTCTTCGTCGATGTTTTGCTGAGCTGCTGCCGGATCTCCAGCACCCGTCGAGCGGCGTCGCTTTCGAGGTCTCCTTTCAGAAGCTCTTTCACCGTTTCCCTGCGAAGGTCTGAAACTTCCTCTGCTATCTCTTCCTCCAGCCAGGCGGTGAGCTGCTTCACGCTTTTGGGGTTTTCCAACCCGGACAGCAGGATCGCCTCGTTCGTCAGCTTTTGAGTGATCTCCTTGTCGATGGCCAGCGCGTTATCCACCAGCTTTTCATCCACGCGGACGCCTCGGGCATTTATCCGCTGATCCAGCAGCCATAGCTGCTGTTCTTCTTCTGGTACAGGGAATGCGGACAGGCGGCGTTTGATTTCCATCTCGGTGACGACATCCTGCCGGCAGTACTCCTTAAACAGATGCCACTTTTCCGGTTCGTGCCAGGGCATTGTTCGTGTTCTGTTTCCGTTGGTCTTCGTGGGCTTACAGGGTACGCAGAACGTGCGGATCAGGTTGCCGCCCTGCCACATTTTGCGTTTGTCCTGGGGGAGCCCCAGGGCTTCACCCGTGGCTGCCAGTCCGGCGGTGTAGCCGCAGTACAGGCCGTGCAGCATGGTACAGCGCCATTGCTCTAGCCAGTTAAGCATTACCTCCTCATCGAGCATCAGGAATTTGGACAGGCAGTACCATTCAAAAGCGGCGTTGTAGGCGTGTTTAATGACGCTCGGGTTCGTCAGATCCTTCAGCAGTTCCGGCGGCAGCTCCTCCCCCTGGGCGAGATCTACGATCTTCACGGGCGCGTCGTCGTAGCTGTAGGCGAAGAGCAAAATCTCGAAGGCTGGGGACTGCACATATTTGTACAGTCCCGCCTTTTTGATATCCACGTCGCTGAAGGTCTCGATGTCGACGCTGAGATGCACCATGGCTTACAGGCCCATGATGGGCGCCGGCTGGATGGGCAGACCGGTGATCGGATCAACGGCCTGCTGTTGAGAAGGATATGCCTGTCCAGCCCAAGGTGCGGCGCCCGCGGGAGCGGCCTGCTGCGCGCCTTGGGTCGCGTACTGTGCCTGCTGCGGGTACTGGGGCGCCGGCATGTTGCCGAAAGCCTCCGCGGCGCTCACGCGTCCGCCCAGGGGCTCGCCATCCCGGGTCTTCTGCACAGGGCCCAGACCGCAGCCAACACCCTTTCTGCCGCTGTTGAAGTAGGCGAAGAAGTTGATGTTGACCCGGGCATACATGCCGCTGTAGATCTCCGTGGCGTCCAGGATGGGGTTCAGACTGATGTCAACGATCTCGGGCCTCAGCTTGCTGCTGGCCGCCATGACCCAGTGACCCTTGCACTCGGGGCCGAACGGTTCACCGTTCGGGCGGACGCCATCACCATCGTAGATGGGAATCGCCAGCTGCGCCGGACGTACGCCGCCCCACTTACTGGTCATACCCTCCTGAACCGCCGCCTGGATGGCGGAGTCGATGCGCTGTTTAGTGGCGACGTCGGACTTGGGGATCAGCAACGTGGCGCTGTACTTTTCCTCTGCGCCGGGCTGATTGGCGTAGGGCTTTACGAGGTGTTCGTAGCTGATACGGACTTCGTTCGTGGTAACTTGCGTCGGTTTGAGTGCCAATTGTCTTTCCTCCTTATGCGATTTCAGATGCGGTTTCAGAAAATACTTCCGCTGCGGTCGGGTTCAGCTTGATCGGTTCACGCTTGTCGGTTTCGGGTACAAGTGTCGGTTTGCCGGGCTTCGTTTCCACCAGATCCTCGGCCGTTTCCTTGAACGGCTTTTTGCCCAGGGCCTTTTCAAGGGCGGGGGGTGTCACCGGTTCGCGCTTCCAGAGCATCGCTTCGTCGATCCCGCGCTCCTTTAGCTGCTTAAACGCCTCGTCTACTCCATCTCTCCAAATGCGGGACGTTCTACCTTCGACCAACTTGTACCCAGGCACTTCCTCTCCGTTCAAAAGAGCCTTTTCGGCGTAGTCCTTCAGTTCCTTCACCCATGCAGCGATTGGTTCAGCTCGTGCGAGGATCTCGCCCAGCTCTTCATTGGTGATCAGTGGGGGCTTTGCCGGAGCAAATGCTTCCAGCGCTGTGATCGTGGCTCTGTACTGCTCGTTGTAGGCCCAGCACTGCTTCCTTGCCTTGCAGAAAGCATCTTTGCACCACACCCCCGGGCAGAACTCTCCCTTCCCTTCAAACGCCTGCTGCGCTACAGACCGGATGCCATCACCCCAGGCGAGGAGCTTGTCCACTTCCATCTCATCCTCAAGGATTCGATCGATTCGGGGCTGAACGATGGTCATGCGCACCGTGTGGATCTCGTATAGCATCGCATAGGCATTGAGCGCGCCCAGGCCGTAGAGCATCATCTGAGGGTTGCGCTCCGCCTCGACGGGAACCCCCTGGCCGTACTTGTAGTCGATAACATGCAGGATGCCACTGCCGATTACGATGCAGTCCGCAGTGCCGAAGCCTTCTGGAGCGAAGACCGAATAGTCCACTCGCCGCTCAATGGCCACATGAGGCGCGGCGTCGAAGGCGTGGCATACCTTCTGCACAAAGTCCAGATAGGTGTCGGCGTGGTCCAGCATCTCCGGCTTGTAAAGCGGGTTTTCCTGGAGCTTCTTCAGCTCCGCATTGAACTTCTTTGGCCCCATCGGCGTAAAGTGCTTGCGAAGCTTCAACTCTGCGATTGCGTGGGCCAGCCGACCTTCCTGCGCCGCTTCGCCAGCGGTATCCGGGAACTGCTCTTCCAGCCTGGCCGACGGCGGGCAGTGCAGCCACTTATGTGAGCTGCTTGCAGACAGCAGTGCATGTGCGGGGGCGCTCATATCCGTGCCCCCATGCCGCGAAGCGCCGTGGCGAACGCTCCATACTGTTCTTTAGGGAGCTGCGTGAGGGCCTGCGCGTTGAACGAGCGCAGCAGTCCTTGCAGTTCAGCGGTCTTGCCGGCGTCCATGAGCGGCGCCGCTGCCCGGGCCAGATCATCAAAGGTGTAGGATGGCGCACCGGCCACGGGGACAGCCGGAGTTTGCACAGACGCAGCAGAGGCGGGAGACTCCTCCGGTGCTACAGGCGCAGTCGCCACCGGTACATGGGCTGCAGGAGCAGCCGGGGCGACGGCTGCTTGAGTGGCAGCCGGCTGTTCATTGGGCCCCGAAGCAGCCTCAGGCGCGAACACTGCGGGCGTTTCCCGCTGGGGCTGAGGATTCTGCAACTTGCGCAGCCCTTCAAAAAACGCCGCGGTTACTTCCGGGGTCGTCAAAGTAACATTCAGAGTAAGGTTCATTCGTCTTTCGCCTCCTCGATGGTGATGGTGATGCCCTTGGTGTGATCGATTCCGGCGGCCGCCAGATCGGCCTTCTTGAGGTACAGGGTTACGAGGGTTCCAGCCTCCTTGCTCCCAGCCTCAAAGCGGTGACAGGTAGCGGTAGACTTAAGATAGCGAAATCTCAGTTTCATCGTGAACCTCCTTTGCGATGACATCCAAGCCTTTGCGTTTCATGTCCTCGATCATTTTGTAAAAGCGTTTCAGTTTTGTTTTGCTCCAGGGCCTCGCGGGCCTGCACGGTTGGTTTTTTACATTGTTAAGGTGGTCGAAGAGATTGGTCTGGTTGTCAATAGACATGACACCGCAACCCTTTAGCCCGTCCGGCCTTCGATAAGCGTAAGCGACGATGTTTTTGTGCCCCTTGCTTTTTAGGCGTTCGATCATACCGTCAACCTTCCGTTCAAGGTTGCGGAGCTCTTCAGTGAGTGATATAATGTACATAACTTTACTTCCCTTTTGCCGCTTCGGAATTGCCGTTCCGGGCGGCCTTTTTATTTCCGGTGCCCGTTCTCACGATCATCTCTGCCACGCATACGGCAAAGATGACGAGCGCGACGAAGGGCAGCACGATTCGACAAAATACGCCCCACATCATCTCGGGAATGGTCATCTTGCCCTCCTTCTTCTGCGCTTTTTGGACTGGCGTTCCAGGTGCTGCCACTTCCTATAAAGGCGGTTCCAGAGTGCGGAGTCTGACTGCGGGTCCAGCACCATAAGAAGGTGCGCAAGGTCATCCTTGGAGCGCACCGCCCCGT
>JBMNTV010000048.1:0-16512 GCA_050945915.1 Christensenellales bacterium | reverse complement strand
CAAAAAAAGGACGAGCCGAAGGAAGCAAAGGTAAACAAGCAGGAAATCGCGGCAAAGGTCCTTTCCGGCAAGGAAGCGCTGGCGGGCATTCTGCCCAAACTGCGGTCTGCCAACGAACTCTCCTTTGTTTTGGCGGATGCGCTGACCATCGCCACGGATGACGGCGAGCAGTTTGCGCTGCCCGTTTCAGAGCAGCTCACGCTTCTGAGCGACGCTGATTCCCCCACAGAACTCTTTTCCATCCTTGGCCCCGTTTTCTCTGCGGAAAAACCGAAAAAAATCCTCTACGACGCCAAGCAGTGGATGCATATGCTTTCCGAAGTGGGAATACCTTTACGCGGCCTTGCCTTTGACCCGATGATCGCTGCGTATCTGTTGCACCCGTCCCGGTCGAATTACTCCTTGGCGGACATTTGCCAAGACCATGGCCCTGCTTGCGCCGCCACGTTGTTTGCGGTGCGGGACGAGATGGAACAGCAGCTCGACGCCCAGGGCATGAAGGAGCTGCATGACACCATCGAGCTTCCGCTCATCACCGTGCTGTTTGACATGGAGCACACGGGTTTTGCCCTGGACTCCACGGTGTTGAAGGAGATGGGCATCCGCTTCATCGGCGAGATCGAAGCCCTTTCCAAAGAAATCTACGCCCTCGCAGGGGAGGAGTTCAACATCCTTTCCCCCAAACAGCTGGGCGCGATCCTGTTTGAAAAGCTGGGGCTGCCCTATTCCAAGAAGACCAAGACCGGCTATTCCACGGACGCGGACACGCTGGAGTTCCTCTCCGCCCTGCACCCGGTGGCGGAGCGCGTACTGGAATACCGAAAGCTGACCAAGCTGAAGTCCACCTATATCGACGGCCTGCTTGCCGCCCTCGGCCAGGACGGCAGGGTGCACACCCGCTTCAACCAGACCGTCGCGTCCACCGGGCGGATTTCCAGCGCAGAGCCGAACTTGCAGAACATCCCGGTGCGCACCCCTTTGGGCAGGGAGATCCGCAAGGCCTTCGTCGCCTCCCCGGGGAACCTGCTTGTCGGCGGGGACTATTCCCAGATCGAACTGCGCGTCCTCGCCCATATGGCTGGTGACGAAACCATGGCCGAGGCCTTCCGCCTGGGGCAGGACATCCACACCCGCACCGCGGCGGCGGTGTTCGGCGTGCCGCTGGACCAGGTCACGAGCGAGCAGCGCTCTGCAGCCAAGGCGGTCAATTTCGGCATCGTCTACGGCATTTCGGACTACGGGCTTTCCCAAAACCTGGGGATCTCCCGCAAACAGGCCGGGGAGTACATCAGGGCGTATCTGGACAGGTATTCAAAAGTCCGGGATTTTATGCAAAAAACCATGGAGGAAGCCAAAAAAACAGGCTATGCCCAGACCCTTTTCGGCAGAAGGAGGGACATTCCCGAGCTGAAAAGCAGGAATTTCAACACCCGCTCCTTCGGAGAACGGGCGGCGATGAACGCGCCGATCCAGGGCACCGCGGCGGATATTATCAAGCTCGCCATGGTCGCTTTGGACAGGGCGCTGAAGGAGGGCGGCTTTGCCGCCAAGCTGGTTTTGCAGATTCACGACGAGCTGATCGTCGATTGCCCCACGAACGAAGTGCCCCAGGTGGAACGCCTGCTCAAAGAGGTCATGGAAGGGGTTGCCTCTTTGTCCGTTCCGCTGGTGGCGGATGTTCGCTCGGGCAAAAACTGGTACGATACGAAATGAGGATCATCGGCCTGACTGGAAACATCGCCTCCGGCAAATCCACCGTCGCCGCGGAACTGGCCCGGCTTGGCGCGGTGGTGATCGACGCGGATCTTCTTGCGCGGGAGGCGGTGGCCCCCCATTCCGAAGGGGAACGCGCGCTGAAAGAGGCCTTCGGCGAGCAGTATTTTGACGAAAACGGCCTGAACAGGCGAAAGCTGGGCAGATTGGTGTTTGGGGATGCCCAGGCAAGGGAAAAGCTGAACGCCATTCTCCACCCCGCCATCTGGGAGATGATTGTCAAGCGACTTTCGGAGCTTCAAAACGAATCGCCGAACCCGACGGCTGTGATTGACGCCGCGCTGCTCCTTGAAACCGGAATGAACAGGCTGTGTACAGAGGTTTGGCTGGTCGTCGCGCCGGATCAGGTGCGGGAACAGCGCATCATGGAGCGGGACGGCCTCACCAGAGCCGAAGCCCGCGCCAGAATCAAGGCCCAGACCGACCAGCGGGAGAAAATCCGCTGCGCGGACAGGGTGCTCATCAACGACGCGGGCAGGGACGAACTGATTAAAAAAGCGAGGGAGCTCTTCCTTGCGGGCGAAAGGAAAGCGCATCATGCCTGACGATAAGAACCATGTAACATCAAAGGGAAAAAAGCGGAACAACAAACGTTTGACCGCCTTTTTGGTTGCGCTCCTGCTGTTGGCGCTGGCCGCTTTCTTGTTCCTGATCCTATCCAGCGAGGTGGATAAGCTCACCTATAAGCTGACCAACGTCTCCGCCATCGCCCGCTACAGCGAGGAGTACGACCTGGACCCGTATCTCGTCGCCGCCATCATCCATGTGGAAAGCGGGAACCGCGAAACCGCTGTTTCCCCCAAGGGCGCCCTGGGGCTGATGCAGCTCATGCCCACCACGGCGGAATGGATCGCCGAAAAGCTGGGGGAACCCTTTGATTTGGACTCGGTGACCGAGCCGTACACCAACATCCGCTACGGCTGCTGGTACCTGAACTTCTTGTTCGAGCGCTTTATGCCTGTTCCTACGGTGCTCGCCGCCTATAACGCGGGGCACAATGCCGTCCGGGGCTGGCTTTCCGATTCGAAGTACTCGGATGACGGCATAACGCTGAAACGCATCCCCTATCCCGAAACCGAGCATTACGTTGAGAAGGTGGACCGCGCCTATGAAAAATACAAAAAGCTCTATCCGAAGGCTTTTGATTGAGCGGTCCCGGCGCGGCTTAACCCGCTCTTGGTCCCTTCGGGCCGCCTGCGCAGCCCTGGCCTGCGCCCTTGCCCTTTCCGGCTGCGCAGGATGGGGCGATCTGGCAGCGGAACCGCCGCCGGAGCCCACCCCTTTGGTAGTGGAGGACGAGAGCAAAAACCCCGTTCCCGGCGGCGCGCTGATCGTTGGCATTCCCCAAAATGTCCAATCCTTTGACCCGCTATTGGTCAACACCAAGGAGCTGAAAAACCTGCTCTCTTTGGTGTATGAGCCGCTCTTGACCTACGACAGCGCGGAAAGGCTGTCCTCCTGCCTTGCGGAAACCTGGAACACCCATGACGGCGGCGTCACCTGGGTGGTATCCTTGCGAAAGGGCGTGACCTGGCACGGCGAAAGCGATTTTTTCACCGCCAGGGACGTTTTGTATACCTATGAGCTTTTGAAAAGCGAAGGATATGAACATTCGCCTTACCGGAAGCAGGTGGAAAGCATCGCTTCCATCGAAGCGACGGACGAGTACGGCCTGGTGGTCACCGGTACGAACCCGGGAATGTCCGCCCTGTACGCGCTGACCTTCCCCATCGTCTCAAGGGACCACTTTATGAAGAATAAAGGGACGGGGCCCTATGTTCTGACCGCGGCAAACCCCGCGGCTGGGGTTTTGCTCACCGTCAGTCCGAACTGGTGGAAAAAGCCGCCCTTTATCCAAAACGTGCTGGCAAAAACCATGGAGGAGGGCACGACGGCCCTTTCCCTGCTCCAGATTCGAGAGATCAACTTCGCCCCCTCCACCTCGGTGACCGCCACGTCCTACCGCGAGGAAAACGTGGTCAACATCTACGAGGCATACAGTCAGCACGCGGAACTTTTGTACATCAACCACAACGCCTGGCGGTTGCAGAACCCCAGCGTCCGCCAGGCGATCGCCTATGCTTTGGACAGGAGGGAGATCATCTCCCGCTGTTATTACAACCACGCTGTGGCGGTGGACGTGCCCATCCCGCCGGATTCCTGGCTGTACGATTCCGCCAGCAAGGTGTACGACACCAACATGACCAAAGCGAAGGAGCTTTTGGAAGACGCGGGCTGGATGGACTACGACGGGGACGGGATCCGGGAACTGAGGGAAGAGGGCGGGATCTCCAAGTTGAAGCTCACCCTGCTGGTGAACGACACGCCGGACAATCTGATCCGAAAGGACGTCGCCTTGCTGATCAAGAGCCAGCTTGCCCAGGTAGGGATTGAGATCGAGGTCGTCTCCGCCCCCTGGAACGAGGGCGTGAACGATTACCTGACCGCCCTGATGGCGGGGGGGTTCGACCTTGCCCTGGCGGGCATCAATTTGGACAGGTCGCCGGACTTGAGCGCGTTGTTGTCCTCGGACGGAGAACGGAATTACGGCAGATACAGCTCCGAAGCGATGGACAAGCTGGTCAACAAGGTCAATGCCTCCGCTTCGGAAAAAGAGCTGAAGGCGAATATGGCCGCTCTGGCCGAAGCGTTCACCCAGGACTTGCCCTTTGTGATGCTCTATTTCAGGACGTATTCCATCGCCTATTCCGCGGAGTTGACCATCTCGACGGACATTCGGGATACAGACCTGTACCGCTCTGTGGAAAAATGGCATCTTTCCAAGGCGGGAAGAAGCATGTTCAACGCAGAGGGCGTTGCCCTCAGCGGGCTTCATGATTTGCCGGTTCCCAAGCCGGCGGCTACGCCTGAACAGGAATAACCCCGGACACAATCGGAGGAAAGAATTTGCTCGAAACCTTGATCATCTTAGTTTTTACGGTGGTCGACCAGCTGGTCAAGCTGTGGGCTGCCGGGCCGCTCAAGAACCTTCATGGCGGCGACCTTCCGCTGATCGAAGGCGTGTTCCACTTCACCTATGTCGAAAATCGTGGCGCGGCCTTCGGAATGCTGCAAAACGCCCGAATCTTCTTCATCGTGCTGACGATCTGCGCCATTGTCGCGCTGACGGTGTATCTGGTCAAAAAGCGCCGTTCTTTGGGGACTTTTGTCCGCGTCGCGCTGGCTTTGATCTATGCCGGCGCAGTGGGCAACCTGATCGACAGGGCTATCTTAGGCTATGTGCGGGACATGTTCGATTTTCGTCTGATCCGCTTTTACGTGTTTAATGTGGCGGACGCCTGCCTCACCGTCGGCGCTGCGATGATCGTTCTGATCGTGATCGCGGACGAGTTCAGGCAAAGAAAAAGGGCAAAGGACGCGGCGCAGGAAAGCGACGGCGCAGCCGAACCCCTGACGGAGAGGTCGAGGGAGGATTGCCCGCACTGCGAAGGGGATTCGGAGGGAACGACTGCCGGAAAGATTCCATCTTCTGCTGTTGAAACCGACAGGAAAGATAACCAGCCAATCGTGAACGCGGCGGAGGGAAACCATGCTGACTGACCTGGTGCTTACGCTGGCATTACTTGCCGTGGATCAGCTCACAAAATACTGGGCGGTTCACGTCCTTGCCGGGATGCCGGGGGGGATGATGCCCGTAATCGGCGGAGTTTTCCACTTTGTGTATGCCGAAAACACGGGGGAGAACGTGTCCTTCCTGCGCGGCAGGAGCGCCATCATGCTGGTGGTGCGCCTGCTTCAGGTGGGATTGGCGGTCTACCTTCTGGTGCGGCACAGGAAAAAGCTCGCTCGTATCACCCGCATCGCCCTTTGCTTTTTCCTGGCGGGGCTTGTGGGCAACCAGCTCAACTACATGCTCTTTGATTTTGTGCCGGATATGATCTATCTGCCCTTTTTGGGCGAGGTGATCTTTAACGTTGCGGACATTTGGGCGCTGGTTGCGATGGTGGTGCTGTTCGTTCGCCTAGGTTTCTACGAAGGTAGGGATTTCGTGGACTGGCTGAGCAAAAAGCTCTCCAAGAAACAACAAGCAAACGCCAATACCGCAGCGGACGCAGGAGATCAAAGCCCGCCCATCGATGCGGATGGTGCTTTAGGGGAAGATCATGTGCCGCGAACATGACGAAGAAGTGCTGGTGGTGCAGGAAGGCGGCGAACGGCTGGATGTTTTTATCGCGAACAACGCGGAGGGCATCACCCGTTCCTTCGCACAGAATCTGATCAAAAAGGGCGACGCCACGGTGAACGGCGCTGTTCAAAAGGCAAATTACCGGCTGAAGGCGGGCCAGATTGTGCGCTTAGTGCTGCCGGAGCCGGAGATCGCCGAACTGGTGCCGGAGGACATCCCGCTGGACGTGGTCTATGAAGATGCGGACATTATCGTGGTCAACAAGCCCGTGGGGATGGTCGTGCATCCCGCGCCGGGGAACCCTTCGGGCACGCTGGCCAACGCGCTGCTTTTTCGAATAAAGGACCTGGAGATGATCGGAGACGAGCTGCGGCCGGGCATCGTGCACAGGATCGACAAGGACACTTCTGGCCTTTTAGTGGTGGCCAAGAACGAAGGGGCGATGCGCTCTCTGTCCGATCAGATCCGGGAACGCACCGCCGGCAGGGAATACCTTGCCCTGGTGGACGGCGTGATCAGCAAAGACGAGGGGACCATCCGTGCGCCCATCGCCCGCCACCCGAAGGACAGAAAAAAAATGGCGGTGGTGCAGGGCGGACGGGAAGCCACCACCCATTATTCGGTGCTCGCGCGCTTCCCCGCAGATGAAAACGGCGCTTCCGGTTCCGGCAACACGCTGGTGGTATGCGCGCTGGAAACTGGGCGCACCCACCAGATCCGGGTGCATATGGCGCACATCGGCCACCCTGTGACGGGGGACGGGGTGTATGGCGCGGCAAAAAACAAACTGGGTTTTACCGGCCAGGCGCTGCACGCTTTCCGCCTTCACCTGAAACACCCGAAAACAGGCGAGCCGATGACCTTTTGCGCGCCGCTGCCCGAAGTTTTTTCCGCAGCGCTGACGAGATTAAACGGTGGCAGGATGCCGCCGGTGGAAGAATATAAAGAGAAGGTATCGCTATGCTGTCATTCAAACCGATAACAGTGGATTCCGGCGAAGTGCTTCGCCCCTATTTCAACGCCCAGAAGTACCGTATTTGTGATTATACGGTGGGCACCGCGATCATGTGGGCGGACTATTTCTCCGCTGAATACGCGGAGTTCAACGGCATGCTGGTGATCAAGAACACCCTTCGGAACGGGCACACCGCCTTTTCCGTACCCATCGGCGCCGGATCGGTGGAGGAGGCCCTTTGCGCCATCGACCGCTATGCCATGGAGCGCGAGATCCCCACAGTCTTTGAACCGGTGCCGGAATCCTGCATTTCCGTCATCGCGAACCACTATTACGGCGAACTGACGGTGCGTTATTCGCCGGACTGGTCGGATTACCTGTACGACAAGAACGACATCATCAAACTGCAGGGCAGAAGGTACAATGCCCAGCGAAACAACATCAACAAATTCAAAAAGCACTACGGCGAATATGTCTACGATCCCATCACCACGGAGAATCTGGACGAAGTGCGCGCCTTTTTCCAGGACTACATCAAGTATTCCGAGCACAAGAACCCCCTGTCCGATCAGGAAAAGGAAATGACGATGAAGGTGCTGGACCATTACCCCAAACTGAGCCAGACCGGCGGGGTGATCCGGGCTGCCGGGGAAATCGTGGCCATCGCCGTGGGGGAACGGGTGGGGGACACCCTCTTTGTGCACATCGAGAAGGCGCGGCGGGATTTTCAGGGCTCGTCGGCGGTGATCAACATGGAATTCGCAAAGAACAACGACACGCCCTGCCTCAAATTCGTCAATCGGGAGGAGGACATGGGGGATCCGGGCTTGCGCACCGCAAAATCCCGGTACGGCCCCATCGAAATGTTGCGCAAGTACTCGGTGACAGTGCCCCAGGGCAAGGGAAGATGCCTGTGATCCAATGGTGCCGGGAAAAAAAGAAGGGATTTGTAAGGCAAATCAAAGCCTGGCAGAATTTGCCGGGCTTTTTTGGCACATTGGGAACATTATTCTTGAGGCAGTCGTATTAAGAGCAGGACGAACCCCAAGTTGCAAGGAGGTCAGTCAACAATGAAGAAAAAAACCTGGACTCGGGTGCTCCCACTTGTTTTATGCCTGGTGATGATCGCCGCCGCAATGAGCGGATGCTCGAACGACTGGGTCGGCGAAAGCCAAACGGCCTATCCCGGCGCAGAGGCGCCCCGGGGGGAAGATGGCGCCATGCCCAACCCTGCGCCCTCTGAGCCGGAATACGATTCCGGACGGGCGGGCGGCGTGTCCGACAAAAGTCGGGACCCCATCGCGGGCAACGCAGGTTCCGTTGCGGGCGGCGGGAACATCAGCGCCGAAAAGCTGATCCGAAACGTGTATCTTCGAGGCGAGACCCGAGCCTTTGAAGACGCCCTGACCGGCATCAAAACCACGGTGGAAAGCATGGGGGGCTATATCGAGAGCGCCTCCGAATACGGCAAAAAGCCGGAAGCCTACGGCGATTCCGGAAGGTCGGCGAACATCGTCGCCCGCATCCCCGCCGAAAAGCTGGATTCCTTCGTTTCTGCGACCAGCGGCCTGATCGACATCATCAGCCAGAGCAGCAATGTCACCAACGTCACCACCCAGTATTACGATTACGAAGCCCGCAAGAAGACCTATGAGATCCAGCTGCAAAGGTTGGAGAGCATCCTGACTGAAGCCTCCGAGCTTGCGGATATTTTAGCCCTGGAAACCGAGATCGCCAGGGTGCGCTACGAGCTGGAAAGCATCGAAACCACCTTGCGCAATCTGGACAATCAGATCGGCTATTCCACCGTCTCCATCGAGTTTTACGAACTGACCCAGTTCGAACGCCCCCAGGCCACCGAACAGTCCCTCGGGGAGCGGATCTCCACCGCCTTTGCCCAGTCCCTCAAGAATGCGGGCATTTGGCTGCAGGACACGATCGTTTGGATCAGCGGCAACATTTTCGGGCTGATCATCCTCGCCGCCGTCGTGGTACTGGTCCTTCGACTGGTTTCCCGCTATAACAAAAAGCACGGATACGTTTCCCAAAGGACGCGCCGCAACAAAAATAAAAAAGTCCAACCCGCGGTTGAACAGCGAACCGAAGCGCAGCCCCAGGCCGAAAAAGGGCCCGAGGATGACGCCGCAAATAAATCATAATGAAACCGGAGGTTCAACAATGAAACGCATTCTCACAGTCGCGCTCTCCGCGCTCATGGCAGTGCTGCTCGCCACCACTGCGCTTGCCGCCACCGCCGCAGGGCCCACGGTAACCGTCAGCGCTACGGCGAAGATCTCCGTGGAACCGGACATCGCCTATGTTTCCCTGGGTGTCCGCACGGAGCATGCCTCGCCTAAGACCGTCAAGCAGCAGAACACCGCCACCATGACCAAGGTGCTGGCCGCGTTGAAGAAGGCGGGGGTGGACGAGAAGGACATCCAGACCAGCAACCTGTCCATGTATACCAACTACACCTGGGACAATAATGGCAATCGAAAGATCAGCGGCTACACCGTCAACAACACCGTTTCCATCACCGTCCGGGATCTGGACAAGGTGGGCGACATCGTGGACGCCGCGATGAACGCCGGCGCCAACCAGTTCAACAGCGTCTCCTTCGCCATCGAGGACGAGGAGGAGTACTACATCCAGGTTCTGGCGGAAGCCACCAAAAAGGCCCAGAAGCGCGCCAGCGCCATCGCCAAAGCCAGCGGCATGACCCTGGGTACCCCGGTGTCCCTTTCCTCTACCGGCGCGAGCTACGACCCCTACAGGTACTATGCCGACGCCGTTGAAGCGGAAATGGCAACGGCTGATGAAGAGGCCTCCATCGGCAGCACCATCACCAGCGGCCAGGTCACCGTCACCGCGACCATCAACGCTGTCTACAACATGAAGTAAGGTCAAGGAAGCAGAACACACAAAACCCCGCGCTCATCGAGCGCGGGGTTTTGTGTTCTGACGAAAGGCGGGCAAAGGGCGACCGGGCCTCAATCCTTTGACCGGATCACGGCCACCCAGCCGTGGCGCACGTCGATGGCGGCCACGTCGCCGGTAAACACGTTGCTCACCCCCCTGGGCTCATGCAGGTGCAAATCGGAGTCCATCAAGGGATAAAGCAGTCCCGACGTAGCGCGGATGTTCACGTTCACCCCCAGGGGGATGATGGACAGAAGGTCCCCCGGCTTGCCGTTGAAGTATGCGCCCGTGCAGGTGACGGAAACGGTGTTGTGGTCGTCCATCAGTTCCCCCGTCACACCCAGGATCTTTAACCCCACCAGAAGCTGCATGTTCCCCAAGGTGTGGTCCAGCCGTTTTCCCATCCCGCCGAGGATGACGACCTGCCCGCACCCGCGCTCTGCGGCGAGCTTGGCGGCGACTTCGCTGTCCGTCTCGTCCTTCATTCGCGGCAGGGGATGAAACTCGCAGCCCTCGGGGATGTTGGATGTTGCCGAATCCCCGTCCGCCACAAAAATGTCCGGTTTCAGGCCCTTTTCCAGCGCCCAGTCCAGCCCGCCATCCGCGCAGATCAGAAGATCCGCTTCTTTGCACTGGGCAAAAAGTAGTTCGTCGCTGCACCGTTCGCCGGCGCAAAGCACAACAGCCTTCATGATTAGTCGTACTTCCTTTTCTCAAGCTCAATCAGTTCATCCAAAAGCTGCAAATAGCGTTCATACCGGCCCTTGGGGATGCGCCCCTGGGAAACGGCGTCCTTGACGGCGCAGTTGGGTTCTGCCCTGTGCAGGCAGTCGGGGAAGCGGCATTCGCCAAGGTGGTCTTTCATCTCCGGGTAGTAAAGGCAAAGGTCGCCAGGCTCCATCGGCAGAAGCTCCAGAAGGGAAAAGCCCGGCGTATCCACCACATAGCCGCCAGCCACGCGCAAAAGCTCTGCATGGCGGGTGGTGTGCCTGCCGCGTTCGGTCTTTTTGGAAAGCCCTCCGGTTTTCAGGGAAAGCCCCGGCACAAGTGCATTGATGATGGAGGATTTCCCCACCGCGGATTGCCCCGCAAAGCAGGTGATTCTGCCCTTCAGCTCGGCGGAAAGGGCATCCAATCCGTACCCCGTCTTTGCGGAAACGAAGAGCACCTTTGCCCCAGACCCGGAATACTCGTTCAAAAGGGCGTCTTTGAACGCGCTTGTCGCCTCGTCGCTCTTATTGACGACGATCAGGGCAGCTACGCCGGAAAGGGCGGCCTGCAGCAGCAGCTTGTCGCAAAGCAGCAGATCCGGTTTGGGGGCGGAAGCCGCCACGACCAGAGCAAACAGGTCGACATTCGCCACAGGGGGGCGGAGCATCCTGCTGGTTCGCTCCCGTAAGGCGGTGATGTACCCTTTCAGCTTTCCCTCTTCGGGAAGGAATTCTACATAGTCACCCACAAGGGGGGAGTCCTGTTCCAGTCTGAAAAGTCCCCGGGCCCGGCATTCATAGACGGATTCGCCCGTATCGACGTAGTAAAATCCACCAATTCCTTTGATGATCGTACCGTTCATGTGATGTTTCACCACTTATGGTTTTCGTTTTGCCAGTGTAACCGATTCCCGGCGAACCTCCTCGCCGTTGATGGTGATGATGATTTCGTAGGGTCCTTCGGTGTCCCCCCGCACGGTCAGGGAAACGGTCTGCTGCCCCGCGGGGAGCAGATTTTCGTAAAGTATGTAGTAAACGCCTTCCGAATGGAGAAGGACGGTTACGTTGGAATCGTTCGTAGGAATGTCGAGGTTAAAGGCGCGGTCCGAGAAATACTCCTCCGTCAGCAGCGGGGGGCTGACCCACAGTTCGACTGTGGTGTCTGCGGACTGCAGCGTGTTGCCTTCGGGAAGCTGGTTGACCACCCTGCTGGGCAGCTCGTCGCTTTCCACAGTGCGCACGAAAATCCGCGAAAAACCGGAAGCCCGAAGCCGTTCGATGGCGGTGGCCAGCTTGTCCCCGAGCAGGGAGGGCATCATGGCCATGTTTTCCTCCGAACCGCTGACGACGATATAAATCTCGTCTCCCACATACATTTCCGTCCCCGCTTCCGGGCTCTGGCGGATGACCCTGCCCAGCTCGGCGGAGGGATCGTGTTCATAGGTGATCCCGGCGATGGAAAGGCCCCATTCCTCCGCCGCGATGGTGGCTTCCTCTACGGTTAATCCCGTCAGAATCGGCGCTTCCACGGTGGCGGGTCCAGCGCTGACGTCCACATAGATCGTGTCCCCCTCCCGCCCTTGATTCCCTGCCTTGGGCTCCTGGTTGATCACGGTGTCCGCCGGGATGTCGTCCTGAACGATTCTGCTGCGCACAACCAGCGAAAAACCCATGGATTTGGCGGATTCGGTGGCGGCTGCAAGGGTCTTTCCGGTCAAGGAGGGCACATAGCGGGTCTGTTTTTTGCCGTTGTTCTTGTTCAAAAGGGCGCTGCCGATCAGCAGGAAGGAAAGCAGAATCCCCACGGTGATGAGCATGACGATCAAGAGCATCATCGTCCGCTTGAAAGGGGAGGCCTGCTGGTTCTTCTGGTTGCCGCTGGAAGCGGAGCCCTTTTTGGCAGATGCCCGGGAGCGCAGCTTTGCCTCCTGTCCGGCAAAATCCACATTGGGTTCCCGTGCGGCCCGCAGCAAATCCTTTTTCAGTTCCCGCATGCTGGAGTACCGGGCGGCTTTGCCCTTGCTGGTGGCGCGAAGGATGATGCCGTTTAATGCAACGCCGATCTTTGGGTTGTGGACGATGGGGGGGACCATCTCTTCCTGCAGGTGCTTGATGGCGACGGAAACGGTGTTTTCCGCATCAAAGGGCACGTGGCCGGTGGCCATCTCATACAGCACGATACCGAGGGAGTAAATATCGCTCTTGGCGTCCACCAGTTCGCCCTTGGCCTGCTCTGGCGAAACGTAATGCACAGAGCCCAGGATTTTGTCCCCCGTATAGGTGACGGTGGAGGCGTCGGTGAATCGCGCGATGCCGAAGTCCGCCACCTTGGGCCTGCCGTGGTCGTTGATGATGACGTTTTGGGGTTTGACGTCCCTGTGAACAACGTTGCGCTCATGGGCGTGGCCGAGGGCATCGCAGAGCTGGCAGCCCATGCTGATGATGCGTCTTCGCTCAAAGGGCGCTTCTTCGGCGATGATCTCCTTCAGGGTTTTGCCCTGCACATACTCCAGAACGATGAAATAATGTTCCTCCCACTGGCCGACGTCATAGGACCTGACGATGTGGTCGTGGGACAGATTGAGCACCGCCTGGGCTTCCGAGCGGAACCGCCGCACGAGCTCCGCATCTGCCGCGTATTCGCTTTTCAGCACCTTCAGGGCGACGTTTTTGCGGGAAACGGAATCATAGGCCTTGTAGACGTTGGCCATGCCGCCGGAGCCGATCATGCTCATGATGCGGTAACGCCCGGCGACGACAGTTCCGGCATTCAGATCGGTCATCCTTCTTTGCCCCCTTCCTCAAGGAAGAACCCGATGGCGACGGAGATATTGTCCCGCCCTCCCTCGGTAAGGGCGCGCTGAATCAGGGTTGCGCAGGCGACTTCCGGGTCGCCCTGGCAATTCTTCAGCGTTTCGAGAATCTTCGCATCCGGAACTTCGTTGGTCAGCCCGTCGGAACAGAGCAAAAGGGCGTCTCCGTCGGAAAGCTCGACCTCGAAGATGTCGGCGGAAACGCTGGGCGCGGTGCCCACCGCCCGGGTGATCACATTCCGGTACGGATAGGCCAACGCTTCCTCCGGCGTCATGCGGCCGGCGCTCACCAGCTCCTGCACAAGGCTGTGATCCCTGGTGATCTGGCGGAGCGTTCCTTCCCTGTGGGAATAGTGGTACGCCCGGCTGTCCCCCACGTTGGCGACGATGGCTTCGCCCTCCTTGCCGCAGGCGAAAACGAGGGTGGTGCCCATGCCCCTGCATCCGGGAGCCGAGCGGGAACGCTCAAAAATCACGCTGTTTGCCTTCTCTACGGCGACGTTCAGCGCGGCAATGGAATATTCGGCAGAACGTAGGGCTTCTTCCACCGTGGAGCAGGCGATAGAAGAGGCGACTTCCCCCGCAGAGTGGCCGCCCATGCCGTCCGCCACCAGCAAAAGCCAGGGAGAACCCGCTTTGGCGGCGGTGCAGTCCTCGTTCAGGGTGCGCACCAGGCCGGTATGGGATCTATTTGCCAGTTTGAGCATCTATTCCTCTCCTCTTTCAGGGTGGGATCGGTCAGCAAGATAGCGCCGCCGAAGCTGTCCGCAGGCACCCTCAATGTCCGCCCCCATTTCCCGTCGGATGGTGGCGGAAACGCCCAAAGAGGACAGGGCCTCCAGGAAACGCTTCGCATCCTCCTTCGCCGTCCCCCGCATGCCGCGTTCCTTGACCTCGTTCAAGGGGATCAGGTTGACGTGGCACTGGAAGCCCTTCAACAGCGCGGCGAGCTTTTGGGCGTACTCCGGCGTGTCGTTGGTGCCGCGGATGAGGGCGTATTCAAAGATCACCCGCCGGCCGGTGGTTTCGACGTAATACTTCGCGGCATCCACCACCTCCGCCACGGCATACCGGTTGGCGATGGGCATCAGTTTTCGCCTTTGCTCGTCTTCCGGCGAATGCAGCGAAACCGAAAGGGTGACGGGAACTCCGGATTCCGCAAGTTCCCGCATCCTGGGCACGATGCCGCAGGTGGAAAGGGAGATGTTGCGATAGCTGATGTTCAGCCCGTCCTTGGCGTTGACCAGCCGCAAAAAGGCCAGTACGTTGTCGTAATTGTCCAAAGGCTCTCCGCTGCCCATCAGGACGATGTTGGTGATCGCCCTGCCGTCCTTTTGCCCTTCCAGTTCCATCTGCTCGCGGTTCACCGAGGCGACGGTGGAGAGCATCTCCCCCGGCCGAAGGTTCCGTACAAGGCCGTTTAAGGTGGAAGCGCAGAAGGTGCAGCCCATCCGGCAGCCCACCTGGGTGGACACGCAGATGGTCTTTCCGTGCTTGTGGTGCATCAAAACGCCTTCGACGATGTTTCCGTCTTCCAGCAGGAAAAGGTACTTCGCCGTGCCGTCAGACGGGGAGATCACCCGTTCCAGAATCCTCACCCCGCCAAGGGGACGGGTTTGCGCCAGCTTTTCCCGCAGGGCGGCGCTCAGATTGGTCATTTCGGAAAAATCCCGCCCCTTTTGCAGCCAGGAAAAAACCTGCCCGGCGCGGAACGCCGGCTCGCCCAGTTCCTTCATGGCTTCCTTCAAAGCGGGAAGATCCATGTCCATCCAGTTCATTTCGAAAAGGGTCATTTTCTGTGCATCCTCGAAAGATAGAATCCGTTTACGCCGTCCACAGGCGGCAACAGCTGCACCCGCCCGCCGGTGAGGCGCTTTTGGTCAAAATTGGCAGGGAAGAAGGGGGCAAGGTCCCCCGGAAAAAAGTCCGGATGGGAGGCGAGAAACGCGTCGGTCACGCCCTCGTTTTCCGGTTTGGAGATGGTGCAGGTGGAATAGACCAGCGCGCCACCGGGTTTGACGTATTTGGAACAGGCGGAAAGGATGGCAAGCTGAAGTTTGGCAAGGGCAGAAACATCCCCCGGGGTCTTTTTCAGCCGAAGGTCGGGCTTTCCCGCGACGCCCAGGCCGGAACAGGGCGCGTCGACGAGTACCGCGTCGAACTGTTTTTCGTAAGAAGCATCGTAAACCGAGGCGTCTTTCACTTCGGCGGTCACGCCGTTTACCCCCAGCCGCTCGCAGGTGGCCTTGATGAGCTCCACCCGGTGAGGATGCAGGTCCCAGGCGGTGATGTCCGCCTGATTCTTGGCGATGGCGGCCAGCGCCGCGGTCTTGCCGCCGGGGGCTGCGCAGGCGTCCAGTACTTTTTCGCCGGGTTTCGGGTCTGCCACTCGGCAGACCAGGGCGGAAGCCTCGCTCTGCAGGGCGATTTGCCCCTGTTGGAACAGCGCATGGGCGGAAAGGTCCCCTTCGGCGGAATCAAACCGCAAAACTTCCGGCACGAACCTGCCGCAAGTCGTGGGAAAGCCCAGCGCGCTCTTGACGGAATCCACGTCCGCTTTCAACGCATTGACGCGGATGGAACCCTGCTCCCCAACGGAGGAGAGGATCTCCTCCGCCAAGTCCGGCCCGAACCGTTCGATGAAGGCTTCCGCAATCCATTCCGGCGTACTGGTGCGGATGGACAAAGACTTTGCATCCTTCCCCGAAGGGGGGGCGAGGGCATCGCGCTTCCGCAGCGCGGTGCGAAGCACACCGTTGACAAAGCCGGAAAGGGCGGATTTGCCCATGCCCTTGATGAGTTGGACGGATTCGTTGACGGCGGCGGACTCCGGAACGCCCATCAGAAGCGCCTGGCAAAGGCCTAATCGAAGGGCGATCCGCGCAGCGGGTTTGACGGACCCCTTGGTAAACCTGGCGATCAGCCAGTCCAGATAAATCTGATGCTCCAGCGCGGTATAAACCAAAGCCGAGCAAAAGGCCCGGTGTTCGGCTGGCACCTTGGGAAGCTCGTCTTTCAGCGCCAAATTGGCGTATGCCCCGCGCTCGACGGCGAGCAGCGCGTCCGCCGCGGCTCGTCTCGCGTCCTTCAAGCGAACTGCCCTCCCACGGGAAGGGTTTTGCCCCGAAGATACGCGCAAGCCTCCATGCGCTTGCCGCCGGGGGCCTGAATTTCGCCGATTCTGACCGCCCCTTC
>JBMNTV010000047.1:0-16823 GCA_050945915.1 Christensenellales bacterium | reverse complement strand
ACTGTGCGCCTTTCCCTGTCCCGTTTTACGACGGAGGACGAGGTGGAGGAGGCCGTCTGCGCGGTGGAGGACATCATTGGATGAAGTTCGAATGCGTCAAGACGGAAAACTGCTTCGCGGGCAGTCAAACCTATGAATACCGGCTTCCCATCACGGGCGAGGAGTTTTCCCGGCTCCTTTCGGGGTGGGAGGTGCGCGTCAACGCCAGGCTGCGGCGGCCGGTATTCCTGGCGGACAGGAATGGCGTAAACGTCAAGGGGCTGTTGGCCCACAATGTGATCAAAGCCAGCTTCCCGGAGGACCGATGGGAAGAGGAAAAAGCCGCCTTTGAGGAATGGCTGGGAGGAATGGATGTTTAAAGCGTTTTCAAAGACCCAAAGCGTATGCCCCGTGTGCCTGAAGGTGATCGATGCCAGCCGGGTCCTCCGGGAGGACGGTTGCATCTATCTGGAAAAAACCTGTCCGGACCACGGGGATTTCTCCGCCCTGATCTGGGAGGGCAGCCTGGAAGATTACCAAAAATGGGACGATGCAGGCAGCCAGAAGGACACGCCGCCTGCGGCCCTGCCGGTGCAAAATGGCTGCCCCTACGACTGCGGGCTTTGCGAAAACCACGAGAGGCCGGGCTGCTGCGTATTATTGGAACTGACCAACCGCTGCAATCTCGCCTGCCCGGTGTGCTTCGCCTCTGCGGGGGAAGGGGAGCCGAAGGACCTCAGCTTAGAGGAGATCGCGAAACAGTACGACATGCTGATGGAACGGGGCGGACCCTTCAACATCCAGCTTTCGGGCGGGGAACCCACCATGCGGGAAGACCTGCCGGAAATCATCGCCCTGGGCAGGGAAAAGGGCTTTTCCTTCTTCCAGTTAAATACCAACGGGCTGCGCCTGGCAACGGAGCCGGGTTATGCAAAACGGCTGAAGGAAGCCGGCCTATCCTGCGCGTTTTTGCAGTTTGACGGGCTACGGGATCAAACCCATCAGACCCTGCGCGGCCGCCCGCTTTTGAAGGAGAAGCTGGCTGCGGTGGAGCGTTGCGCAGAAGCCAATCTTCCGGTGGTGCTGGTGCCCACCGTCGCCCCCGGGGTGAACGAGGACGAACTGGGGGGCATCCTGCGCTTCGCCGCAGATAGAATACCCCATGTGCGGGGGGTGCATTTTCAGCCGGTCAGCTATTTCGGCCGTTGCGGCCTTCCCGCGCCCGAACGAAGGCTCACCATTCCCCGGATGCTGAGGCTGATCGAAGAACAGACCGGCGGCAGCATGAAGGCCGCCGATTTCGGGGGAGGCGGCGCAGAAAGCCCGTATTGCTCCTTCCATGCGAGCTATCTGAAGGAGGACGACGGCAGCCTGCGCGCCCTGCCCCGCAGGCGGAGCCAGAGTTGCTGCGTCAAATCCAAAGAGGCGCGGGATTTCGTCTCCCGCCAGTGGGGCGCAAGCAGGCTCAGGCTGAAAAGGAAGAGCGCCATGACCAACACCGCGTCCCTGGACGATTTTTTGGAAAAGGCGCGCTTAAGGACCTTCACCGTATCCGGCATGCTGTTCCAGGATGCGTATACGCTGGACCTGGACCGCCTGCGCCGTTGCTACATCTGCGAAGTAGACACCAAACGAGGCATGGTTCCCTTTTGCGCCTATAACTTAACCGCTACGGACGGAAGATCCCTCTATCGCAAATGAAAAAGACCAATCTCGAACCATGGATCTGTGAAGTTGAGGGGATTTCCACCCTGAATCGGCAGGAACTGGAAGACCTTCAGCTTCGCCGGCTCAACGAACTGCTCCTTCGGGAAAAGGCGCGGGGCGGATTCTATTCCGGTCTGCCGGAACGCCTGCATTCCCTCAAAGAGTTAGAAACGCTGCCTTTTACCACTCCCGAACAGCTTGCAGCCCGGGGGGCGGGCATGCTTTTAGTGTCCCAATCAAAGGTGAAACGCATCATCACGGAATCCACCAGCGGCACCACCGGCGCAGCCAAACGGGTTTTTTATACGGAACGGGATTGCGAAAACACCGTGGGATTTTTTGCCGCCGGCCTTTCGGAACTGGTGTTTCCTGGAGACGGGGTGATGATCGCCATGCCCTTTTCCGGCCCCTTTGGCTTGGGAGAACTGATCGCCGCCGCCATCGAGCGGCTGGGCGGCCGCCCCATCAAGACGGGCATCGGAAAGACCTTTGGCGAGCTGGAACGCGCACTCGATGAAGAACAGCCGGCTGCTTTCGTGGGCATGCCGGTGCCGCTGCTTTCCGTACTGCGGTACTGCGGGAAAAAGAGCCTTCTTCGCGCTCTCGTCTCCGGGGACGCTTGCCCGAAAAGCGTCGTCAAAGAAGTGGAATGCATCCTGGGCACAAGGATCTTCCCCCATTACGGCTCCAGGGAGATGGGCTTAGGGGGTGCTGTGACCTGCCCTGCCCACGAAGGCATGCACCTGCGGGAGAATCACGTCATTGCGGAAATCATCGGCAAAGACGGTTCTGTGCTCCCCGACGGGGAGGAGGGGGAACTCTGCCTGACCACCATCGGCATGGAGGCGATGCCGCTGATCCGCTACAAAACGGGGGACACGGCGCGCATCCTCAAGGAACCTTGCCCCTGCGGCGGCGTCACGAAGCGCTTAGACGGCATCGAACGCATCTTTGCGGACGCCATTTCCCCTTTGGACGACGCGCTTTTTACCCTGCCGCACTTGATCGACTACCGGGCAGAAAGGCAGCAAAGGCGACTTTTCATCTTTGCGCTCACCGACGGCACCTCCTGCGAAGGGGAAATCCGCGCCCTGGCGGGCAGGGTTATTCCCCAGTTGGAGATTGTCGTTACCGAAAGGCCCTGCACGGCGTCGGACGGCCTCTGTTACCTTGGAAAAAGGCAAATCGTCCGGGCGATCTAAAGCCCGGACGATTTTGCTTTGCGGGTGCAAGTGCTTGTTTTTGAACGGAACGAGCGCAAGAGGCCCCGCATGGGCTATTTGCCCAGCAACGCTATGATTTTTGCGCTGGCGGCTTCTGTACTGTCCTCGCCGCTGACGAGTTTCAGGTCATGGCGCTCGCCGTCGAACATGCCGTGCTTCGCCTCCAGCATTTTTGCCACGGGCGGGGGAAGTACTCCGCCCATTCGCTGCGCAAAGCGCTCCCGAATCAGAGAAAGATCCGCCGAAACGAGGACACGCAGGCAGTTTTCAGGCAGGAGGGCAAGATCCGGTTTTTCGCTGATGACGTAGATCACTGTTTCTTGCGCATGTTCCAGCATTTTCTGAAATTTCGCCTTCGCTTCCTGTTCGGACCGTGCCAGACGCAGATAGTCCCTGCCGGAATAAAATACACCTTTGCGCCCAGCTCCTCTTGGAGGCGCCGAGCGATGGTGGATTTTCCCGAGCAGCTTTCGCCAAAAATCGCTATAACCATGTTGATTCTCCAATCGATGTGCCGGAAAAATCGGCAATTACTGCCATGATACGCACAAAACTTCCAAATAGCAATCCCCAAAAAGGACCGGCGGCCAAGGGCCGCCGGCTGAGAGGAGAAAGAGGAGGAAAAAGGACCGTCTCTGCCCGTCGGGCAGAGGGGTGCATCGGAAACGCGGGGTTCGTGGATTGAACCGGCGCCTGTTACGCGGCGTTTGCCGCGCCATTGACGCCCGAACTGGTGGGCCTGGCGGTTTGGGGGACATCTTCTGCCAGGGTGACGTTGATGGTCAGGGTTGCGCCGTCCCGCCAAACGGTCAACGCCATGGTATCCCCCACCTTCAGGGATTCCTTGACATCGTTCAACGCGTCCAGGGTCAGGGTTTCTTTGCCGTTGGCAGCGGTGATGATGTCGCCGTACTTCAGCCCGGCCATTTCCGCAGGGGAGCCGGTGGCAACGCCCACGACGCCGATTCCCGCGGCGACGTTATAATACTTCGCCTGGGCTTCGGTGATCACTTGTACCGAAATGCCGATATACGGCCTGCCGGTCACATAGCCGACGTTGATCAGGTCCTCGATCACCCGCTTGACGCTGTTGACCGGGATGGCGAAGCTCAGCCCCTCCACCCCCAAAGCGGCGGTCTTTGCGTTGTTGATGCCCACGACCTCGCCCTTCATGTTGTAAAGCGGGCCGCCGGAGTTGCCCTCGTTGATGGCGGCGTCGTGCTGCAAAAGATTCATCTCCATGCCTTCCACGGTGATGGTGCGCTCAAGGGCGCTGATCACGCCGGTGGTGACGGTGCCGGTCAGGGTGCCCAGGGGGTTGCCGATGGCGATGCAGGGCTCGCCGATCATCAGCGCGCTGGAATCGCCCATGGCGGAAAAGGTGAAGCCGGAACCCTCTACCTTCAAAACAGCGATGTCCGTCTTGGGGTCCATTCCGACCACGATGGCATCGAGGGTTTCGCCGTTATACAGGGTGACGGAAACGGATTCCGCGCCCTCGACCACGTGATGGTTGGTCACGATGTAGCCGTCTGCGCTGATGAAGAAGCCGCTGCCCCTGGACTCGCCGTACTGCGGCCGGCCATCCCCAAAGGGGAATCTGCCGCCGAAGCCAAAATCAAAACCGTATCCGCTGTAAGGGACCATCGCGGTGACCAGCACCACCGCGTCCAGATTTTTATACGCGACTTCCGAAACGCTGGAACCGCCGGTGGCGATGTTGGTCAAAGCGGGGTTGTCGAAGGAAAAACTCCCTCTGGCGTTGGTTCCCGCATTTTTGGCGCTGTCGTTGGATTGGAGTTGGCCATTTGGGGCTGCAAGCTCTCTGTTGTGTTTCGCGTCCGCAATGGCGTAACCCGCGACGCCGAAAACAAATGCCAGGCAGAGCATGATCGCGATGACGCCCAGGACCTTCCCCGCGCTATTCGGGTTCTTGGGACCCTTCTGGTATGGATCATATTTAAAACCGTTGCCGTTCATTTGGCTCTCTCCTTTCCTAACCACTATGGTTATCTTATCCTTTGTACCATAAGAGTATCGCATAAATTTTGGGCAGATCAAGGGAAAAACCTTAACATTTTTGTGACTTCTCGTGTTCTAACTGTGGCAGGACGCGAGGGGTTCTGTTATGATATACGGCAAATGGAGGGGGGAGAACTGAAACTAGCCATGTATCAACACGTGATTTGGGATATTGACAATACCATGATCAGCTCGGGAGAGGTGATCCTTTGCGCCCTTGAACGGTTGCTTTGGGAAGAAAAGGGGATCGAGCTGACGGAGGAGTTGCACCAGCATCTGGTGGGTCTGCCCAGCACCGACATCCTCGCCCTTTTCGGGTTTTTGGATATCGCCGCAGCGGAACGAAGGTGGAATGAGCTGATCGACACCAGTGACTTCAAGATTTATGCAGGCGTTCTTGAAACCCTTCAAGAGCTCAAGAAAAGAGGGCTGACACTGGGCATCGTTTCCTCCCGCACCGAGCGGGAGATGTACGACGACTGCGTCAAAACCCTCCTGCCGTATTTTGACCATATTGTGCTGGCGGAGGATGTGCAAAACCCCAAGCCCCACCCGGAGGCGCTGCGGCTTTATTGCGAGCGCTCCGGCGCGCAGCCAAGAACCATTCTCTATGTCGGGGACGGCCCGGCGGACTCTTTGTGCTGCGAGTCAGCGGGGGTGGATTTCGCTCTGGCCCTTTGGGGCTGCATCGAGCCGGAAAAGGTGACCCACGCGAAATACAGGATCGAGAAACCCGAAGAGGTCGTCGGCCTAATTTTTGGGGAATGAGATCGCGAATCCTGTGAAAAAGCGCGCAACGGCGTATGCCGAAGCGCGCTTTTTTGTGCGGGCTGTGGTTTTGCCCGCTACCTCTGAAATTTTCGCAAAACGTCCTTCATCAGGGACTGGACGGCAGGGGAATACAGGGAACTCCTCCTTTGGATCAGGTAGATGTCCCAGGCGAGCTGGGGTTCCGCAAAGGGAATGGCCACAAGCCCGGGGCTGGTGTCGTACATGGTGGTTCCAATGCCCACGCCCGAACCTTCCTGCACCAGCTTCATCCAAAGCACCTCGTTGGGGGAACGGAGCAGGTAATTGAGCTTGATCCCCTTGGACCGCGCGCAGTTTTCCACGATCCCATATATTTTGAAGATGCTGTTTTTGGTCACGATGGGGTACGCGGCGCAGTCCTCCAGGATCACGCTCTTTTTTGCCGCCAAAGGATGGGAATCCGCCACCACGGCACAGGTGTGGTAATGTTGAAAAAGGGTGAAGTTGAAGTGTTCCCAGTTGTCCGGCGGGCCGATGGCGAAGCCGAAATCGCAGATTTCCTGGTCCACATACTGTTCCACAAACTGGTCGGGCAGCTCAATCAGCTCCACCTCCAGCTTCGGGTGCTGATCTTCGCAGGAAGAAAGGTACCTGGCAAATTCCGTGTGCAAGAGACCGTGGCAAAGGGCCACGCAAAGGGGGATCCTCTGGCCGGAGGCGACGGCGGCAAGCTGCTGTTCCATGTGGTCGAACTTTTCCAGCACGCCCGGGGCTTCGCGCAGCAGCACCATGCCCAGTTCTGTCAACCGAAGCCCGTCCCGCTCCCGCTTGAACAGTTCGGCGTGCAGCTCCTCCTCCATGGACCGGATGGATTTGCTCAACGCCTGGGGGGTGATGTAAAGCGCTTTGGCGGCAGGGGCAAAGCGCATGTGCTCGCAGAGGGTCACGAAGTACCTTAGCTCGCGGATATCCATATTGTGCCTCCATAAACAAAAACCAAAAGTTGATGACGTTGCAGTCAGTTCTGGAGTTTTTGTGACTTTGGTTTGCGGCATGGGCGAAACCAATAGTTTCGCTTGTGAAAATTACGGTTGTTTGTGTATGATATCACATTTTTCTATAATAGTGTTGAAAATGTGTCAATCCATTGACACAAACACGAGGAGGGTAGATATGAAGCGTTTGACCAAATCTTTGGCGCTTTTGCTGTGCCTGGCAATGTTTTTCAGCCTGGCGGCCTGCCAGAGCGCCCAGGTAGAACCGGAAAGCACCCCTGCTCCAACCGAGGCCGTTGAACAGACCGGCGGCGTTTCCGGCGAGTTCACCGCAGCCTTTGCGGGCTTTGGAGGCGACGTTGCCGTGACGCTGACCGTTGCCAACGGCGCGGTGACCGCCTTTGCTGCTGAAGGCGAAAACGAGACCGCCGGTATCGGCAAAGAGGCTATCGAGAAGCTCAACGAGGGGCTCGCGGCCTTTGTTTCCCAGCCGGTGGCAGACATCGATGTGTCCACGCTGGACGCGGTTTCGGGCGCGACGGTGACCTCCACCGCCGTGATCAACGCCGCAGCTCAGGCGGTCAAGATGGCCTTGGGAGAGGATACCGCCGCCAAGACCCCCGTCAAGGACGGCGACTACGTCGTTGAGGCGATCGGCAACAGCCTCATCAAGAACGTGAAGGTGCAGGTGAGCTTTGCAAACGGCGCCCTTTCGGACATCCAGGTGCTGGATCATGCCGAAACCAACGAGATCTTCCTCACCGTCACCGAATACCTGATTCCCAGGCTGATCGAGCACCAGTCCCTGGCGGTGGACAGCATCACCGGCGCGACGGTTTCCTCCAACGCCATCAAGGACGCTGTGGCCCAGGCCATCGCCCAGGCGGGCGGAACTGCTTCCGAGTGGTACGCCCCCGTCGAGAAGAAGGCGGACACCGTGAAGCTGGAAGGGTATGACGTCATCGTCGTCGGCCTTGGCGGCGCGGGTGTCGCGTCTTATTTGAGTGCGGCCCAGAACGGCGCCACCGTGTTTGGCATCGAAGCTGCCGCGAAGATCGGCGGGACCACCACCAATGTGTCAGGCCCCATGGCGATCAACCCCTCCATCAAGATGCAAGAGGAAAACAACGGCCAGAAGTGGCTGGAAGAAGAGGATCTCATCGAGGACTGGCTGGCCTATACCAGGGGCGATGCCAAAGAAGAACTGGTGCGCCTGTTCGTCTATGAAAGCGGCGAGACTCTGGACTGGATGATGACCGATTTTGACTTCAAGTTCGGTCCGATGCGGGCATTCTTCCATCCGAAGGGCTGGGTGGTCTGGTGCAATTACGACGCGCCCACCAGGAACGAATACGGTGCGGAAAAGACCCCCATGTTCCAGGCCGCGCTGGACAAGGCGAAGGCCATGAACAACAAGAACGGCTATGAGCTGGAACTCACCGCCACCGATCTGATCACCGAGGGCGACAAGATCGTCGGCGTACGCGCCACGAAGTATGACGGGACCACCTACGAGGTCTATGGAAAGTCCGTCATCCTCGCCACCGGAGGATACATCGGCGATGACGACATGTGCATGGAGTATCTGGGCAGCATCTACAACACCGAGGCGATGCTCCAGAACGACGGCGCAGGCATCAAGATGGCGATGGCCGTGGGCGCGGCGACCTATAACATCGACATGCCCCCCATGGTCCACATCGCCCAGACGAAGACCCTGATCAGAAACGACGATCTCGACCCCGCGGGCAAGGCGGTGCTCTCTGCTTTCGTGCTCAAGCCCGACTGCATGTTCACCGACCCGGACGGCCAGCGCTTCATGAACGAGCAGGGCAACATCGCCTTTGACAACTGGAAGGCCGGCGGAACCTATTACGCCATCTATTCCCAGGCCCAGATGGACGAGTACAAGAATAACGGCATGAAGATCGTGGCCGGCCCGATGTTCATGGGCCAGGGTGGGGTTGTCGAAGCCGAAAAGCCCATTGCGGATCTCGACCATATCCTTGAAGTCGGCGAGCGCTACGGCATCGTCGTCAAGGGGGACACCATGGAAGAACTCGCCAACAAGCTGAACGCCCCCAAGCTGGTGGAAAGCGCCGCGACATACACTTCTTATGCGAAGGGCGCTGCGGATCCTTTCGGCAAGGCTGCCGAACTGATCAGCCCGCTGGAGGAAGGCCCCTTCTACGCGGTGATCGGCGCGGGTTACGTTTACGGTTCCTGCGGCGGTTTGGACATTGACGAGAACATGAACGTGCTGCGCACGGACGGCACCACCATCGAAAACCTCTATGCCGTCGGCCAGGATTCCATGGGTGTGCTCTTCACCAACAAGGATGCCTACGTGACCTACGGCGGCGCTGCCCAGGGCTGGGTCATCACCTCCGGCCGCATCGCGGGCGAAAAGGCCGCGGAGAAGTTCGCAGGCAGATAACTTTGCGCATTGGCTGGCATCAAAGCCAACAGTAAAACCGAAAACCACCGGAACATCCCGGTGGTTTTCTTAATCTGGCGGTTTCCGGTTGCGGATCAGGAAATCCATGGCAGATTTTCACGGTGCATCGCGCGCCCTTCGCGAAGGAGGGGAGGATATTGTCCGGAAAATACGGAAGATAAGTGCCAAAAAAGCGCCCTGATGCGGACGCTCAAAAAAAGGAAAGCATGATTGCGAGGGTTTGGGGCCAAAGCGCGCGGGTTTCAGATGCTCGGGCAGGCTTCGTCCCCCAGTTGGCGTTCCAGATAATCGGTCAGAAGCCGCATGGTTTCCGCGCTGATCACGTGCTCCATCCTGCAGGCGTCCTTCTCGGCGACCTCTTCCGAAACGCCGAGTATCCTGATCAAAAAGCGCTTGATGGTGCAGTGCCGGCGAAAGACTTCCCTGGCCCTGGATTCGCCCAAAGGCGTCAGCGTGATCGCTCCATAAAGCTCCTGCTCCACCATACCGGCTTCCCGCAGGATACTGACAGCCTTGTTGACGCTGGCTTTGCTGACGCCCAGGCTGTTGGCAACGTCCACCGAACGAACGGACCCGGTGTCCTTCGAAAGGTTGTAAATCACCTCCAGATAGTTTTCGCTGGAGGTGGAAATTTTAACTGAGTCGACCATGTCTTGCTCCTGATAGATCAAAGAAATTGTTAGTTAGGGTTTACTGCATTATAGCATTTTGATTCAACCGAGGTCAACCGCATCAAAAAGGCCGGAACGAATCCGGCCTGTCGGGCGAGTCATATTCAGCGCTTTGCGCCGCAGCTCGGGCAGAAGCGGACGTCCGCATCCAGCTTGGCACCGCAGTTTGTGCAGAAGGAAGCGCCGGGCTGGGGGCCTTCCGTTTGAGCGCCTTCTGCGCTATCCTGGCCTTGCTGCGCATTCTTGAAGCTGGCGGCCGCTTTTTCCCTGATCTGCTCCACGTTGAGTGCGGGAAGGGGTAGCCTGTCGCCATAGGCGATAAGAACGCCGGCCGCGATGAAGAAGATGATGCACCACCAGATTCCGAATCCGCCGACGGGCATGGAAATGCGGAAAATCAGGATCAGAAGGGCGGCGGCAAAGTACGCGATGCCGGAAAAGAAGTCCATCCGCATAAACGTCAGCACAATGCCCGCAATCACCGCAAGGAAGGCGAAGAAGACGATGAGCGACGAGCCGTCGAACATAAAGGCGGTTTGGAATCCGCTCAACGAATAACCAAAGCCATATGCGCTGATGCTCAAGAAGGCGAAAAAGAAACCGATGAATCCGAGGGCAGCAGCAATCAGGGAATAAATGTTCTTATTGGGCATATTCATAAGGCCTACCTCCATATGGAAGATTACATTTTTTACTATATCCCGTTGTCTCTCAAGTGTCAAACGAAATCGGGCCTGTTTACGGCATCAATATTTGCATTTTTATGACGCGGATTGTTTCAATTTCTCGCATTTTCACTAGGGGTTCCAGCGTCTGTCGAATGGACGGACCACGTTGCCTCCGGTTCCGTGGCGCGAAACGAATCGCGTTCTTTTTTGTTTTATCCATCCAAATACGGCGGACCAAGTGGCTTTGAACGATTGACGGGCATTTTTTGCCGCGGAGAGACGTTAGAATAACGATGGCATCAAGGGGAAGCCTGCATTTTTTGCAAAATCTGTGAGAATACTCTTTAACACTTTAATATGTTATGCTATATTGTATATGTATACATGGCGCACCTCATTATTTTTCATTTCTGGAGGTCAATGTGGAATTCATCAAATCAGTAAACGATTGGATCAACTCCAACATTGCTTGGGGCCCGGTGATGCTTATTCTCATCGTCGGGACCGGCATCTATCTTTCCACGCGCAGCGGATTTATTCAGTTCCGCCGCTTTGGTTACATGTGGAAAAACACCGTCGGCGCACTGGGAAAGCGCGTCGAAGTATCGGACAAGGGAGCGATTTCGCCTTTCCAGGCCATGACCACCGCCCTTGCCGCGACGGTGGGAACGGGTAACATCGCAGGCGTTGCCGGCGCCATCGCCCTGGGCGGTCCTGGCGCGGTGTTCTGGATGTGGGTTTCCGCCCTCTTCGGCATGGCGACCAAGTACTCCGAAGTCGTGCTCGCCATCAAGTACCGCCAGCGCAACGCCAAGGGGGAATGGGTCGGCGGCCCGATGTATTACATCACCAACGGCCTCGGCAAGAATTGGAAGTGGCTGGCGGTGGTATTCAGCGCGTTTGGCGCCCTGGCTGCCTTCGGAATCGGCAACTGCACCCAGGTGAACACCATCGCGGGCTCGATCACCAGTGCAATCGGATCGGTGACCGGCACCGAGCTGACGGGGGACACCCTTTTGATCGCAAAACTGATCATCGGCGTCTTTGTCGCCGCGATCGTCGCGCTGGTGATCATCGGCGGGGTCAAACGCATCGGCTCCGTCACCGAAAAGCTGGTTCCCTTCATGAGCGGGCTGTATATCATCGGATCGCTGGTCATCATCTTTGCGAACATTGGCAACATCGGAAGCGTTTTTGCGGCGATTTTCGAAGGTGCGTTCAATCCTCAGGCTGTGGTGGGCGGCGTAGTCGGCATCACGATTCTGGAATCCATGAAGCGCGGCGTTTCCAGGGGCGTCTTCTCGAACGAAGCCGGCCTGGGCTCGGCGCCCATGGCTCACGCCGCCGCGGATACGGACAGCCCCGTCAAACAGGGGCTTTGGGGCATCTTTGAAGTATTTGTGGATACCATCATCACCTGCACCCTCACCGCTTTGACCATCCTGATGAGCGGCATCATCGACGGAAACGCCTTCTCCTGGGGCGGAAAGTACGGCGCGGAACTCACCGCCGCCGCATTCACCGGGACCTTTGGCGGCGGAATCGCCAGCGTGTTCGTGGCCATTGCCATTCTGCTCTTTGCCGGATCGACGATCCTGAGCTGGTCGCTTTACGGCACCCGCTGCGCAGAATACCTTCTGGGTGAAAAAGTCCGCATTCCATATCAGGTGTTGTTCGTCCTCTTCGTCATCGTTGGCGCGACCATGGACCTTTCCCTCGCTTGGGACATTGCGGACACTCTGAACGGCCTTATGGCGATCCCCAACCTGATCGCGCTGCTGGGGCTTTCCGGCGTGGTGATCAAAACCACCAGGGATTACTTTGAGGACAAAAAGCGAAATGCGCCCATTCCCGATCAGGCATAAGCAACGCTTTCCACAAGCAAGGGCGCGGGGACTTGCCCCGCGCCTTTTTGATGGGGTGATACGGGCATCTGCCCAGCGGCAGCCCATACCGTTGAGCGATCCGGCCGGGCAGAAGGAAGGGGGAATTAGCCGGGGAAGGCGGCGGTAACAAACAAGGCGCGGGATTCCCCACGCTCTTTGCAAATGGCCAGAAAACGGCGAGCAGGACCATATGATAATCAAGAAGCGCGGGGTGTTCGCCGCGCTTTTTGCTTGGTAGGATCTGCGCATCAACAGCCTTCAAGGAACGCAGCCCGGCAGAGCGAAGCAAAACGGCACCTTGCCATGTCTCGCCGGAATATGCCTGAGCGCCGCCCATAGAAAAAGCTGCGGCAGGCGTACGCTTTAGGCGACCGCTTATTATATTGAGCCAGTGCAAAAGGGGCGAAGGGAACGCCTTCTGGCGGTGCCGGAAGCAAAACGCCCAGAAGGCGACGAAAGCGCATGTTTTTTAGCGTCGCTTCGGAAAAAGCAGCGAAGTAAAGGCAATGGCATACATAAGCGATACGGGCAAAACCTGCCCTGCAACGGCCCTTTGCCGTCCGCCTGCAAGGGACAAAACGGCAAGGGCATACCTTTACGGCTATGCTGGCGATAAACCATGCGGCTTGGGATTGCGGCAGAACCCCTGACGGTTACCGAAAGATCGAAATAATGGGGCAGATGGCCTGATTGCCCGGGCGAAAAGGGCGCGCGGGGCAATTTGCCGGAGCTTGCCTGCCCTCCTTTTGCCGAAGCAGGGGAACGGGCAACAAAAAAAGGAACCGCCCGGCAAGGGGCGGCTCCCGTGTGCGTTTGGACAGGTTACCCGCTAAAGGTTGGTTGCGCTAATGCGAATGTTTGTGATTCGGATTAGTCGCGGGCCTTCTTCATCACGAAGGCCAGAGCAGCGGCAGCCACGATGGCGGCAGCGGCCAGAGCGATGGCGATGCTGGAAGCGAAGTCGCCGGTGGCGGGAACTCCGTCCTCGTCATCGATCACGTCTTCGATCTCATCGAGGTCTTCGTCAAGATCTTCGTCGAGGTCTTCGTCGAGGTCTTCGTCCTCGGTGCCTTCTTCAAGGTCATCTTCCTCTTCGATCTCGATGGGCTCGACCTTGCCGGCGTTGTAAGCCACGGTCAAGACCTGGGTGTTGTCCTCGGCGGCAACGAAGTTAGCATCCACCAGCTTGTAGGTGTAGGTCGGATCCGTGCTGAAGCCGAAGTCCGCCATGAAGTTGTCGAACCTAAGCTTAGCATCACCGGTGAAAGCGAGCTTGCCGTCGCTATCCACGAGCGCATAGGTGCCGTTGCTCAGAACAGCCCTGAACACGCGGATCGGAGAAGTGATGCCGAGGGTGAGGGTGGCCATTTCATCTTCGAAGGTATCAACCGGAATCACGAGGTCATCGCCCACGATTTTCGCCATACCCAGGGAGATACCGACACCGTCGACTTCACCTGTCAGAGAAGTGCTGGCATTCCACTTGACGCGCTCGGTGTCGAGCTGCGCGATGGGAGCGAGGGTGTAGACATCAAAGTCGTCTGTAGGGTCTGCAGGGGTTCCGTTGTCATTCGTGACAGTGCCCGTTACCAGGTAGGCGCGGTAACCGACTACATCCACATCGTAGTAAGTGCCCGCGGTGACCTTAGTATGCAGAACATCGGCATCAGTGACCTTATGGATGATGTAGGTGCGGCCGCTGTCAGCCTTCACCATGACGGCTTTGCCGTCTTCGATGGTGGCTGCGGTCGTGCCGCCGGTGGACAGGGTCACAGAGCCCTTGCCGTCGACCTTGGTCACGCCGCTGAAGACGAAGGTATAGGTGGCCTTTGCGGTCGTAGAATCAGCGGGAGCGTACAGTGTGATACCGTTTGCATCGAAATCAGAATGCGAGAGGAGCTCTTCGCTGCCCGTAGTGTAAACCTCAGGCTTTACGGTGATTGTGAACTTGAACGCATCAGTTCTATAGGCCAAGCCTTCAGTAGCATCGTTGCCCTTGACATTGATGGCGTTCAGGATCGGATTCTCAAGGGGAGTATACAGAACCTGAGTGCCCTTCAGGCCGGAGATGGAGAAGTCCACCGTGTCGGATTTGACGGTGTAAGTGACCGGGTAGCTGGTTGCATGTTTCGGGTCAACACCGTTGGCGGGGAGTTTTGCGTTGAGGGCTTCCATCTCCAGAGCGAAGCGAATGACTTCGTTCCTCGCAGCGAAGGGATTCTCAACTTCGGTAACGGGAGCGTAGACGCGGGCGCCGGTGAGCATCGCGTTCACGTCGGTGACGAAGAACTTGGTAATCTTCAACGGGGTGTTGTCAGCCGAATAGGACGGTCCGGAGCCGGGATTGAGAACGAACGCGAAGGACGCGAGCATGCTCAACGCCAGAGCCAGAGCCATCACAATCGTGAGGGTCTTTTTCATGGTGTTTCTCCTTTCAAGAGAAAGTAAAAAGTTAGGTTTGAGTCAGCAGTTCGCGGGAGCGCCTGCATTCCCATTCGCACAGCCTCATATTACCAAAGCTTGTAAACGTTGTCAATCAAATATTACGAAAATGTTGCAGAAATTTTGAATTTGTTAATAATTGGAAAGAGGGCTTTCGATCGCCTGTTTTTCTGGGTTTTTTGTGAATCTTCCACAGGATTGTGTTGCCGAAATTGCGCTGTTCGCTCAACAAAAACGTAATATCTGGCGCTGCTTATTGCGATATTTCTGCCGGCTCTTGTAAAAAACGCCGGGCAAATGCGAAAAAGTCTGGATGAAGATGCAAATAGCGTGAAAAAAGTTCCGCCCGCCCGCCGGCGTTTGCCCAAAAGACGACCGGCGGTCACTTCGACCGCCGGTCAGCCTGTCAATCATGGTGGTGTTCGCGTTCTGCGTCGCGCTTCGTGGCGTGAACCGTTCCTTTGGGGTGATGGGGCGGGGCATAGATCGTATAGAGTTTGAGCGGCATCCTCCCGGTGTTCACCAGGTTGTGCCAGGTTCCGGCGGGTACGAATACCACGCACCCGGGCCCGACGTTTGCCGTGAAGTCCGAAACTTCCCTGGTTCTGCCCATCGAGACCATTCCGCGTCCCTGTTCGATGCGGATGAACTGATCTGTATCCGGGTGGATTTCCAGGCCGATGTCCCCGCAAACGGGGATGCACATCACGGTCAGTTGAAGGTGCTCGCCGGTCCAGAGGGTCGTGCGGTAATTCGTGTTGCGAAGGGTGGCGTGCTGAATATTCAAGACAGTGGGGCAGGGTCCGGTATCCTTAAACCTGTTCATGTCCTCCTCCTTTCGAGATCCAATAAAACATATTCCGTTTGGCCGGATGGGGTGCGGGTTCCCCAGGGGGAGAGGATGAATTCGAAGGACAAAAAACCCGCCCGAAAAGGCGGAGTGGAAGGGATGTGTCTGAATCAAAGGGAATGCCGGCAAAGCAGGGAAAATGGGGGAAGGATGCGGTGGAGTCCTATTTTTGCAAAAGGGAAACGCCGGATTGAATCGCCCTGGCAAGCAGGAGCGCAGGCCAACTGAGCAGAAACCACAACCCCGAAAAGGACAAACAGACCTGCCCAAAAAGATTGAAACGGTTGCGGGAGTAGTCCCATACCTTCCAACCCAAAGCCAGGTTGACCACGCACCCCACGGAAAATTCCACAAACGTGATGATCAGCGCTCCCAGGGCGCATTGGAGCAGCGTGGGCAACGAAGTGCGGGTGGCAAGGGCATAGAGCCAGGCGAAACACAGCCCGCCCGTCAGGAACATCGTCCAGTGGGTACGCCTGCGCCAGAGGATCTCGATACCCGAATAAATCCACCCGCCCAACAAGATTACGATTGCCAGTTCCAGAAAAACCATCAATCTTCAGTATAACCCAAGAAAAGGAGGGTTACGCGTTCCTTGAAAGGTGCGCGGCTTTTGCGTCGGCCCGCCTGATGGAAGGCGTTGACAGGGGAAGGGCGCGAAAAGCGCAACGATGGCGCACAACTGCCAGAAAAGTGAAACGCGGATGAATGGCGGATAACATGAATAAAAAAAGACCGGCGATTTGCCGGCCTTAATCGTGGTGGAGCATAGCGGATTCGAACCGCTGACCTCATCGATGCGAACGATGCGCGCTACCAACTGTGCTAATGCCCCGAAAACTGACACACAATCACTTGAGGATTGCGTCCGGAAAGTATTATAACGCAGCGGGAAAGGAAAATCAAGAGATTTCACACCGTTTTTTGCGGTCGTCCCCACTGGAATCGCAGCCAATTCTGGGATTATTGCGGCAGGATCAAGCGGATATTGCGGCATCCCCTTGCCCTTCCACCCGTGCTTGGGAAAGACCGCACAGGTGCCAACCCCGTTGGACGGATTGACAATTGCTGTAAAACCCCTTAATGTTGAACTATCAGTATTAGGAGGGAAACAGCATGCTGAAAGCAATTTTCGACAGACGCAGCATACGATCCTATACGGACGAGCCCAT
>JBMNTV010000046.1:0-16929 GCA_050945915.1 Christensenellales bacterium | reverse complement strand
GTTCCGCAATATCTACACCTTTGGCCCGACGTTTCGGGCAGAGCAGTCCTATACCGCCCGCCACGCCGCGGAGTTCTGGATGATCGAGCCGGAGATGGCTTTCGCAGGCCTTGAGGAGGACATGGAGATCGCCGAAGCCTTGGTGAAATACATCATCAAAGACCTGTTCGAAAAGGCGCCGGACGAGCTTGCGTTCTTCAACAGCTTTATCGATAAGGGGCTGATCGAGCGGCTGAAAAACGTGGCTGAGAGCGATTTCGCCCGCATCACCTATACGGAAGCCATCGAGCTGCTGCTGAAATCCGGCAAGGAGTTCGAATACACCCCCTTCTGGGGCTGCGATTTGCAGACCGAGCACGAGCGCTACCTGACTGAACAGATTTTCGAAAAGCCGGTGTTCGTCACCGATTACCCGAAGGAGATCAAGGCCTTCTATATGCGGCAAAACGACGACGGCAAGACCGTTGCCGCCATGGACCTTCTCGTTCCCGGCGTGGGCGAGATCGTCGGCGGCAGCCAGCGCGAAGAGCGACTGGATCTGCTGAAAAACCGTATCCAGGAGCTGGGTATGGACGAGGAAGATTATTGGTGGTATCTTGAACTTCGCAAATACGGGGGCTGCAAACACGCGGGCTTCGGACTGGGGTTCGAGCGGATGCTCATGTACGTCACCGGCATGGCGAATATCCGGGACGTTGTGCCCTATCCGCGCACCGCAGGTTCCGCCGAGTTCTAATTACACCGGCAGCGCAATATAAATCACATAGGAGCGCGCGGTGAAGAAGCGCCGTTTGGGGGACTGTGCCTGTTAAGGGCACCCAGGGACGATCCCATCCATCGCCCGCAACGCACCCAAACGCGCGCCAATCCCTGTGAGGACGAGCAAAACCTTAAGAGCAGGGCGCGGATTGCTCCCCGTGGGTCAACCATCCATCCGGAGCGCTCCCACAGCAATCCGCGCAGGGAATCACGAAAAGCAGCGGCCACGCCGCTGTTTTACACTGACCAAAGCGAAAGCGCCGCTTTGGTCTTTTATTTACGCCATGTTTTTCTGCAACAGAAAGGGTCCGCTTTTGCGGATTTTCAAAATACACAGTTATAAAACCCAACGGCTGGGGAATACTGACTTCGAAACGGGGCAAATACCCCACATCAAATCCCCAAATCAGGAGGTCATCGACATGTCAAAGGGCGCGAGCATAGCACTCATGAGGGAGCCTTCCAAATCCGTCGCGCGCACGGGCTGGAGAAGCGACGAAGAAGACCTGCTCTGGAGCGAGGTCAAGATGGCGCGCTCAGAGGGCAGGCCTCTGAAGAGCGTCTTCGACGCCGTTGCGGCAAAAACGGGCAGAAAGCCCAATTCCATACGCAACTACTATTACGCAAAGGTCCGGGAAGATCCACAGCGCGAGCACAGTCCCGCCTTCGTCCCTTTTACCCAGGACGAAATCTGGGACCTTTTGGTCACCGTGCTTTCCGCCCAGGCAAGGGGCCAATCCGTCCGGGCCTGCACTTTGGAGATGGGCCGGGGTGATACCCGCGCCATGTTGCGCTACCAGAACAAGTACCGCGCGCTGGTCAAGAACAACCCCGTGCTGGTCTCCGAGGTGGTGCGCTATATGCGGGAAAACAACATGCCCGTGGTGGACCCATACGAGAAAAGCCTTGCCAAAAAGAGGAGCAAAAAGCAGCGCGAAGACGCGGACAGCATGAAGAATATGGCGGTGATCTCGCGGCTTTCGGGAGAGCTGGAAGACGCCCTTCGCCGCATCGCCGAGCTGGAAAACGCGGTGGACCTTCTTCGCAGGGCTTCTGCTGTCTGAACACGCAAAACGCGAACCCGGCGGCGCAAGGCAGGCCGCCCTACCTGAAAAGCCCCTGGGGTTTTTTGCGAAAACCCGAGGGGCTTTGCCCAGAGCGGCACCTTTAGGATCGGGGTCCGGGAGAAACGCCCCGATTTGCGGCAACATGCAGCTGAAAAAGCCGGGCTGCTCTTATTACATGCAGCGGAAGGGATTCCCGCAAGGGCCGCCTGGGGAACGCCTTGATGCACCTCATCGTTCAATTGCGCATTTCCTCGGGCTTTACGGCTGGAGGCGTTGTGATGATCCCGCAGCGACTGAACGGGTCCCGGCGAAGCATCCCTACTTTTTCGCCATCGGTGCGGGCCGCATTTCACCCAACCCGAGCACTTCGGGGAAAATCCTCTCGGTAAGCGTTGAATCAGCCTGTCAAACTCCCTCTGAGACCCAATCAACATCGTGAATTTCGACATCGGAAGTTCACAGATGCGGACTTCTTCCATCCATTCACACTTCGCGCTTGATGTCCTGCCCCAAGCCGGCATTTCCATCATGCTTTTTTTGTGCCCAGCCCTGCCAATCGCCCTACGAGGCGATTTTTTTCTGCCTTTTCGCCTGATTTGCAGCACACCTGTGCTCCCTGCCCGCTTTACCTTATATATACTGGTTGTTACATGTCTGTTCAATGATTCACATCCATTTGAAAACGATTGACTTTATTAGAAACCTTGCGCGTATTACTCTTGCAGCTATGAACATAGTATGGTAAAATTCTTTTCATAAGATGCCGAGATGTCGCGTATATTACCCGCGGCCACCGCAGCTCTCCTTCCAAGTGTTTTCCCTTATCGCGAACCCCACAGTTTCTTTGGCGCTCCTATTCTAAAATCGAATTCCCGGCGATGGCCGGAGAATGGACATACCCAATCAAATCATCAAGGAGGCCCAGACGAATGAGACGGCTTATCAACGACCCCTATCAGATCGTAGAGGAAATGCTCGCTGGCTATGTTCGCGCGTTTGAGAACAAGGTGAAGCTCATCGGCGAGATGGGACGCGTTGTTGTCAGCAAAAACGCCCCCAAGAAGGACAAGGTTGGCGTGATCATTGGCGGCGGTTCCGGTCACGAACCCCTGTTCTTGGGCTATGTCGGCGACGGTTTTGCGGATGCTGCGGTCATCGGCAACATCAACACCTCTCCTTCCCCCGAACCCTGCTATGAGGCTGTCAAAGCCGTGGACGCGGGCAAGGGCTGCATCTACCTTTATGGCAACTATGCGGGCGACGTGCTGAACTTCGATATGGGCGCCGAGATGGCTGCGGAAGACGGCATCCGCGTCGAGACCGTCCTAGTCACCGACGACGTCATCTCCGCAGAAAAGGTCGAAGATCGCCGTGGCATCGCGGGCGACTTCTTCGTCTTCAAGGCTGCGGCTGCCAAGGCCGAACTCGGCGGCGATCTGGACGAAGTCGTCGCAGCTGCCAAGAAGGCAAACGCCAACTGCGCCACCATGGGCGTTGCCATGGGCGCTGCCGACCATCCGAACACTGGCGGACCCATGTTCGAAATGGAAGACGGCGACATGGAAATCGGCATGGGCATCCACGGCGAGCCCGGCGTGAAGCGCGAAAAGGCCCGTCCCATGGACGAAGTTGTGGATGAAATCGCCGCCGTCCTCATCCCCGAGCTCAAGCTCAAGGAAGGCGACGAGGTCTATGTCCTCTGCAACAGCCTTGGCGCTACCCCGCTGATGGACCTGATGGTCGGGTTCCGCCGCATGGCCGAAATCCTTGACGAGAAGGGCATCAAGATCTATAAGACCCTGGCTGGCACCTATGCCTCCACCATGAACATGCCCGGCTTCTCCTTCACCCTGCTGAAGCTGGACGACGAACTCAAGACCCTGATGGATTACCCCACCGACGCTCCCTATTTCGTCCAGAAGTAAGGCGGGCAGGGCAAAACCTTCGGAACCACTCCGGTTCCAGCCATTGCCAGCCATTCATAGACGATATCCGGCAGAATTCCGTGGTTCGGGATTCTGCCGGCCCCATGGAGACGGGGTTCCCCCGTCGTCGAAACGCAAATGATTCGAGGTTTAGTTATGTACGATTCCGTCATTCTTCCGAAAAGTTTTTTTGTTGAACTGTTGAAGGCCCTCGCCGCGATGATCGAGGAACAGAGGGATTACCTGACCGGACTGGATTCCGCGGTGGGCGATGCGGACCACGGCGTCAACCTTTCCATCGGATTCAGGGACGTTATGAAGAAGCTCCCCGATCTGGTGGAAAAGGACGTCGACATCGCCACATTACTCAGCAAGTCCGGAATGAGCCTGCTCGCTAAAGTCGGCGGCGCTTCCGGCCCGCTGTATGGCTCCTTCTTCCGCAAGATGGCCACCCCCATTGCGGGCAAGAACGAAGTCACCTTTGCCGAATTCTGCGCGATGATCAAGGCCGGCGTAGACGAGATCAAGCGCCTGGGCAAGGCCGAGCTGGGCGACAAGACCATGGTGGACGCCCTTTCCCCCGCGGTGGACGCCCTGTACTCCGGCATGGAACAGGGGCTTTCTCCGGTGGAAGTGCTGGAAGGCGCCGTCAAGGCCGCGGAAGCCGGCCGGGATGCGGTCATCGGCCTGGTTGCCAAGAAGGGGCGCGCCATGCGCCTTGGCGAGCGCGCCATCGGCCACATCGATCCCGGCACCGCCTCTTCCTGCTTCATTTTGCAGGTCATGCTGGACGAGTTCAAAAAAATTGCCTGAAGCCGCACCAGAAAAAAGAACGCCCTCTTTTTTGGAAGGCGTTCTTTTTCATGCCCGAAACCATTTTTGCAGCGACCAAAATCAAAAAGGCAGGAGCTTAAGCGCTAGCCTGCCTCTTCGCGGCGGGGAGGGAGAGTTCCACGCCGATTCCAAGGGGGAGTGAAGAAGTTTTATTGAAACGTTGAACCGTTTCTGTCATTCTGATAAGCTGTATGACGCGTAATAACGCGTATATACAACTTGCGAGTGTAGTATAGCACGGCGCTGCTTATTTTGCAATACCCAAAATGTGCTCCTAGTGGTATAATCCATTCAACGCCCGGCACTCAGGCGGCAAAAACCCGCTTTTTTGCCACAGCCAGCGGATCTTTTATGCGTTTTTCGCATTTCGCGGGTGTCTTTCCGCATACGATTCCGGCGTTCTGGTGCCCTTGGGCGTTCGGGTGGGCCTGTTGCGGGCAATTCCGCAATTTTTGCGCAATGCACCACCCGACATAACCGGCGCGGGCTTTTCCCCCGCCGTTTGAAGGAGCACTCGATGAAACCTGAAATACTTGCCTTGCAATCCAAGATGGCCGAGCGGAGAATCGACCTTTACATGGTTCCCACCTCGGATTTTCACGATTCGGAATACGTCAGCCCCCATTTTTCCGCCCGGCGCTGGCTTTCCGGCTTTACCGGCTCCGCCGGCACCCTTTTGGTCACCCGGGATTCCGCCTTTCTTTGGACGGACGGCCGCTATTTCATCCAGGCGGAAAAGGAACTCGCCGGCTCGGGCATTGCCCTGATGCGCATGGGCGAGCCGGATGTCCCCACGGTGTATGAGTTCGTCGAGCGGAATTTGCCGAAAAACGGCGTCCTCGCCTTTGACGGCAGGCTGGTTTCTGAGGCGGACCGGGAGCGTTACGCACAAATTGCCGAAAAAAACGGCGGGTCCGTCGTCACCAGCTTCGACCTTGCGGGCGAAATCTGGAAAGACCGCCCTGCCCTCCCCTGTTCCCCGGCCTTTTCCCTCCCCCTGCGCTTTTGCGGCCGAAGCAGGATGGACAAAATCAGCAGTTTGCAAAAAGAGATCCAAAAGCACGGCGCCACAGCTCATCTGATCACCACGCTGGACGACATCGCCTGGCTGTTCAATATCCGCGGGAACGACATCGCCTACACCCCCGTCGTCCTCGCCTATGCCCTGATCACGATGGACGAAGCACAGCTCTTTATCCAACCGAAGGCGGTTTCCCAAGAACTTGGGGAGGAGCTCGCCAAAGACGGCGTCACCGTGCTTCCCTATGAAAGCATCTACCAGGCGCTTTCCGAACTTCCCGAAGGCACCCGGCTGCTGCTGGACAAGAGACGGGTCCAATGCGCCGCGGTGGACGCCTGCAAAGAAGGCGTTTCCCTCGTCCACGCACCCAACCCGACCACCCTGATGAAGGCCATCAAGAATGAAACGGAGATCGAATCTCTAAGGGCCTCCCACATCCGGGACGGGCTGGCGGTGACCCGGTTCATGAAGTGGCTGAAGGAATCGGTGGAGCGCGGCGAGAAGCTCGACGAACTTTCTGCCGCACAGGAGCTGCAAACGCTGCGTCAGGCGGGGGAAAACTACATCGAACCCAGCTTTTCCACCATCTGCGCCTATGGCAAAAACGCGGCGATGATGCACTATTCCGCCACAGAGCAGGATTATGCCGAAATCCAGCCGGAAGGGTTCCTGCTGGTGGATTCCGGCGCCCAGTATCTCGACGGCACCACCGACGTCACCCGTACCTTTGTGCTGGGCCCCATCACCAAGGAGCAGCGCGTGCATTTTACTGCCGTCGTCCGGGGGATGCTGAACCTGCAAAGCGCAAAGTTCCTGAAGGGCTGCAAAGGTCTGAATCTGGACATTCTCGCCCGCGGGCCCATCTGGGATCTGGGCATCGACTATCGCTGCGGAACGGGACATGGCGTCGGCTTTGTGCTGGGGGTGCATGAAGCGCCCAACGGCATCCGCTGGCGCGTCGTGCCGGAGCGAGACGATTCCGCCACGCTGCTGCCCGGCATGGTGACGACGGACGAACCGGGGATATATGTCGAAGATAGTCACGGCATCCGCATCGAAAACGAGCTGCTTTGCGTATCCGACGGGGAGAACGAATACGGCGAATTCCTGCGCTTCGAGCCGCTGACCTTCGTGCCCATCGACCTGGACGGCATCGATCCTGCCCTGATAAGCAAACCCGAACGGCACAGGCTGAACGAGTACCACGCCCTGGTCTATTCCACCCTTTCACCCCTGATGACCGACGAAGATCGGCAATGGCTGGAAGACGCAACCCGCCCGATTTGACCGGCGTTGGGAGAAAACCCGATCTTTAATCGGAAACCGCCGCGTTCTGCCACATTTTGACCGCGACGTGGCAGCGAAAAGATTTGTATTTTTGACGGTAATCGTTTAAAATAGACGAGTATGTCTAAACACAAACAATCGAGGAGATCAACACATGAAGAAGAGGGACGTCCTCCTTATCGCTGGTATTTTGATTGTAGCCGCTTTGTTTTTCGGCGTTAAATATTTCATCATCGACGCTGAAAAGGGCGTTACGGGCTATGTATCCATCACCGTAAACAGCAGGGAATGGATGCGGTTGCCCCTGGATGAGCCCACCAGCTATACCGTCCACCAGTCCAACGGCGCCCAAAACACCATCACCATTGACGAGGGCGGCGATGTATACGTCAGCTATTCCACCTGCGACAATCAGGACTGCGTCCAGCAGGGCCACATCACCCCGGAAAACGTGAACACCCGGGTGCTGATGAACCAGATCATCTGCCTGCCCAACGGTGTCGTCGTCACCGTCATCTATGACAACAAGTAATCGCCACGCGGCATACAAGGCCCGCCTCCTGCTTCGGAAGGCGGGCTTTTGCTGTTCGTCGGGTTTTTGCTGCTTGACAGCGGCTTGAAGCAGCACCAAAAGCGGCAAACCTGCGCGGTCTTCGGGCGCACGGGAACCGCCTTACAAAAGGTTTCCCAAACGGCATCGCGCTGGCCGCCAAAAAAGCAATATGGCAAAGCAAAACCCGACCGCCGAAACTGCGGTCGGGTATTTTTGCAAAAACTCATTCGCTTTTCAAGATGGCGTCCAGAGCAGGCTCGATTTCGGGAACGTCGGCAAGCTCGATCCTGCCGGTATCGCAGAAATCGGCGGTCAAAGGGTTGATGGGCAGACTGGCGATCAGGGGCAAGCCCAGGTCCTTTGCCGTTTCTTCGGTTCTGCCCTTCCCAAAGGGATACAGGCGCTTGCCGCAGTCCGGGCAGGCCATGAAGGACATGTTTTCCACCAAACCGAGAACGGGGATGTTCATCATCTCCGCCATGCGGACCGCCTTTTTGACGATCATGCCCACCAGGTCCTGGGGCGTGGTGACCACGATGATGCCGTCAATGGGCAGGGACTGGAACACCGTCAGCGGAACGTCCCCGGTGCCCGGCGGCATGTCGATGAACATCACGTCCAGCTGGCCCCAGCGCACGTCGTTCCAGAACTGCTGGATCACGCCGGCGAGGATCGGACCCCGCCAGATCACCGGCGTGTCCTCGGATTCCAGGAGCAGGTTCACACTGACCAGTTCGATGCCCGTCATGGTGTTGGCGGGGAGCATCTTTTCGCCGTCGCCCTTGAGGGGCTCCTTTGCGCCGAACATCCTGGGCATGGAGGGCCCGGTGATATCCGCGTCCAGCACGCCGACGAAAAGCCCCCGCCTTCTTGCCGCGCTGGCAAGCAAAGCCGTCACGGAAGACTTGCCCACGCCGCCCTTTCCGCTGACCACGGCAAACACCTTTTTGACCGGCTGACTGGAAATGGTCTTCCCTTGGGCAATCTGGCCGCTTTTGTTTGAAGCGCAGCCCGCGCATTCCGGCATCGTGCCGCACTTTTCTGGTTCACAGGACCTACTCATCATTCATCCTCCAGTTTGTAAAATTCCAAACGATATCATTCTAACACCGGGAAATCATAAAATACAAGACTTGTTTGACAAGTGGTGATATAATGCTTACCGAAGGTAAGTGTCGATTTGACCCGATGCTTCCGCGAAGGGAGTTCTCGCGGCAAACGGGGCGCAACGCCGCCCGGCAGGGCAGCTGTTGGCGGATCGCCGCTGATCTTCACCACATCGAAGGAGCAACCATGGAAATACCCGTTTTTTTGGGCCGCACCGCAAGGTTGATGGGTCGTGATGCGGTCAAAAGACTGATGAATGCAAAAGTCGCGGTCTTCGGCCTGGGTGGCGTGGGCTCGTATGCTGCGGAGGCCCTCGCCAGAAGCGGCGTGGGTTCCCTCCTCCTCGTGGACGGGGACGACGTCGAAGAAAGCAACATCAACCGCCAGCTTTTCGCGCTGCGTTCCACCATCGGCATGCCCAAAGTGCAGGCCGCCCAGGAGCGAATTGCGGATATCAATCCCGATTGCGGGGTGGAGGCAAAAAAGCTCTTTTACCTTCCGGGCAACGAAGGGCTGATCGACGGATGCGACGTGGTGATCGACGCCATGGACACCGTCGCCGCCAAGCTCGCCCTGGCGGAGGAATGCGCAAAAAAGGGAATCCAGCTCTTTTCCGCTATGGGAGCCGGCAACAAACTGGATCCTGAAAGGCTCAAGCTGGGGGACATCTATGCAACCAGCGTCTGCCCTCTTTGCCGGGTCATGCGCCATGAACTGAAAAAGCGGGGCATCGGGAAGCTGACCGTCGTTTGGTCGGACGAGGCCCCCAAAGCACCCAAATTCCCCGGCGAAGCGCGCCCTTCCGGCCGCCCCGCGCCTGCGAGTTGCGCCTTTGTTCCGCCTGTGGCCGGGCTGATGCTCTGCTACGCGGCAGTCAAGTACATTGTGGGAGAGTTCGATGAGTAAAAAAGAACGGCTGCTCGCCATCTTCATGCTTTTTGCCTTCGTCCTTGCCGTGGCGGTGCTGATCGTCGGCTCCGTCAACGGCAACGAATCCCTGGTGCTTTCGGGCTTCGGCGTGCTCATCGCCGTTTTCCTCTACTCCCTGTATGCGAAAAAGAGGCTGGAAAGCGCCTATTACGAGGAGCAAGAGCGCAAAGAGGCGCAAAGGGAACACCAAGCCAGCGATACGCAAGATGAAACCCGTTCGGAACATAATACAACGCCAGAATGACGACGGAGGGAACCATGAACAACAGGAAGGAGTCCATCAGGCTCGCGATTCTCATTGCCATTACCCTTGCGGCAGTCTGCCTGATTCTTGGGGTGACCATGTGGCTCGTGCCCTGGGGCAGCATGACCGCAGCCGGAATACTCGTCGCCATCGGGGTGGCGGTCATCAGCATCGCCTGCGGGGTTTATGCAAAGGGCGTTGCGGGAGAGGCGATGGCCAAAAAGGGTATCACTAAAACGGACGACCGCTATAAATACGCCAAAGACAAGGCGATGGCCCTGGTGGGCAGGGCCGCAGTGGCGCTGCTTTTCGCCATCTCTGTGCTGATGATCGCGCTGGGCCAGGTTTCCACAGCCGCCTTTTTCCCCGTCGCCCTGGGCTTCTTTGTCCTTTTTATGCTGGTGGTGCTGGCCACGCTGTTTTACATCAACAAACTGTGATCTTCGACCTAAAGGAGTGCAAGTATGCCGGATATAGCTAAATTAAGGGAGTACGCCGAGCTTGCGGTGCGCACCGGCGCAAACGTCCAAACTGGCCAAAAGCTCACGATCAGCGCTCCCGTAGAGTGCGCTTCCTTCGTGGAGCTCCTTTCGGAGGCGGCCTTTGACGCCGGCGCTTCGGACGTGGAGGTGTTCTGGAACTTCCAGAAGCTCAACCGCCTGCGCTATAAGCACGTTCCCGTAGAGGTGCTGACCAAGATCCCTCAGTACCTGATCGACCAAAAGAACGACGCCGTCAAAAAGGGCGCCGCGCTGATCTCTGTTGCCGCCGCGGACCCGACGATTTATATGGACGTGCCTCCGGACGTGCTGCAGGCCTATACCGTCGCCGCCGAGAAGGCCTTCAAGGAGTATTACGACACCGTCCTGGACGACCTGCAGTGGACGGTGGTGTCCGTCCCCACCGCCGCCTGGACCAACGCCGTCTTCCCCGGCGACCCGGAGGGGGAAGAAAAGCTCTGGGACGCGATTTTCAAGGCCGTGCGGTTGGACGAGGGCGACGCCGTCGCCCGCTGGAAGGAACACACCGACGCCATCCGGCGCTATGCGGAGAAACTGAACAACTGGCGCTTTGTCGCCCTCCACTTCCAGAACGGGCTGGGCACGGACCTGATGGTCGGATTGCGGGACACCCACCTTTGGTCCGGCGGCGCCTCGGTTTCCAAATGCGGCGTTCCCTTTAACGCCAATATGCCCACAGAAGAAGTCTTCACCACACCGGACCGCGACAATGTCAACGGCGTGCTCAAAAGCTCCCTGCCCCTGTGCTATAACGGCGTGCTGATCCGGGACATCGCCCTCACCTTCCGGGACGGTGGCGTCGTCGCCGCCTCTGCCAGCGAAGGGGAGGAAACCCTCCGCCACCTGCTGGATACCGACGAGGGCGCGAGGCGCTTGGGCGAAGTCGCCCTGGTTCCGCACAGTTCGCCCATTTCCAAGATGGGGATCCTGTTTTACAACACCATGTATGACGAAAACGCCTCCTGCCACTTCGCCCTGGGCAAGGGCTTCGTGGACTGCGTGATGGGCGGAGCGGATATGACGGACGAGGAAAAGCTCGCTGCGGGCGTCAACGATTCCATGGTGCACGTGGACTTTATGGTAGGCACCGCGGATATGAGCATTACCGGTATCACCAAAGAAGGAGAGCGCGTTCCCGTCTTCATCGACGGTGAATGGGCGCTTTAGACCCTAGTAGGAGAAATCAATGCGCTGCGATTATCATCTTCACACAAATTTTTCGTTGGATTCCGAAACCCCCATCCTCGACCAGCTGAAGCGGGCCGCGGAACTGGGTTTGGAAGAAATCTGCTTCACCGACCATTCGGACCACGTCCTGCCCAACCGGACCATGTACTTCAGTCTGGACATCCCCGCTTATAAAAAGGCGGTGGCCGAACTGCCGGACCTGGGCGTTCGGGTGCGCTGGGGCGTCGAATTCGGCATCCCCTGCGAAGAGGACTCGACAGAAGAATACATGGCCCCCATCCGCGGAGCCGGGTTCGATTTCGTCATCGCTTCCGCCCACCTCGTGGAGGGCTTGGACCCGTATTATCCCGACTATTACGTCGGGAAGACCATCTCTCAGGCCAACGCGTTCTATGTTGAAACCCTGGTGAAGTACGTTCGCCGTTTGCCCGCGGACTTTTTCAGCGCTGTGGGCCATGTGGATTACGGTTCCAAGTTCAACCCGGACAAGACCGCCATCATGCGCTATTCCGACTGCCCGGACGCTTTGGACACCCTGTTTACCCATGTGATCGAAAACGGGAAGTGCATCGAGATCAACACCTCCCTGTACCGCAAACTGGGCAAGGAGATTCCCGGCCTGGACTGGCTGAGCCGCTACCGCGAGCTGGGCGGGGAATACGTCACCTTCGGGAGCGACGCCCACATTCCCGAACACGTCGGATACCGGCTTGACGACGCGGTGGAGCTGGCCAAAGCCGCGGGGATCAAGTATTACGCGACGTATCAGAACATGCAGCCCACGATGCACAGGCTGTAATCCCCTTTTCCGCCCGGTTGTTCCCGCTTTTTCGGGAATTGCCGGGCGGACCATTTTATTGCGCGTACGTGCGGGGGCGCGCGAAAGCGGGTGCGCGGTTTCGTATGGCGTAAAGGTTTTTTTGCGCAAAAAACGGCGAACAGCCGAAACCGCCCCTTCCCTTCCGAAAGCGTTTCCCTGCCCCGGCACTTTGCATGCAGAAAGGAGCAGAAGATGGCATATTCGATCGATCTTTCCGGCCAGGTGGCGATCGTCACCGGCGCGGCCCAGGGCATCGGCCTTGCCACGGCGAAACTCCTCGCCCAGGCGGGCGCACAGGTGGTCATCGACGACCTCCTTCCAGAAAACTCAGTCTCCCCCGCCCTGGACGAAATCGCGACCATCGGCAAGCGCCCGGCTTATTTCAATTTTGACATTGGCGACGAAAGCCAGTGCCGGGATCTTGTGCGAAGCGCCGTGGAGCGCTTTGGAAGGGTGGACATTCTGGTCAACAACGCCTGCGCCCACAACACCTGGGAAACGGGTTTGAACGTCATCCTCATGGCCTGCTGGCACCTCAGCAACGCCGTGCGGGAGGATATGGCCCTTCGACAAAGGGGCAAAATCGTGAACGTCACCACCTCCGGCACCTTTTCCGGCGGGGGCGCAGGACCGGTGTACAACGCCTTCAAGGGCGCGGTGGACAGCCTGACCCGCTACATGGCCCGCAGGTTCGCCCAGGACGGCATTTACGTCAACGCCGTTGCCCCCGGCCCGGTGCTGACGGACATCATGCGCGCCTACAGGGGCGAGGAGGAATTCGCCGCCCATTACCTGCCCCAGATCCCCTTGGGCCGCATCTTCCAGCCGGAGGACATGGCGAAAACCATCCTCTTTCTTTGCTGTGAGCTTTCGGACATGCTATTGGGGGAAACCCTGCTTTCCGACGGGGGACGGGTGCGCCTCAATCCCTCCTGATGCGGGCCCGCTCAACCGACAGTTGCCTCCCCTTCCCTCAAGAAGCATTGACTCCCCGCCCCGATCCAGTTATACTGTTATAAAAAAGACAGGGGTGAAAGCATGTTCTAAGACCTCCCATTTGCTGGTTTGTGCGAATCCGCGGCGTTTTGCCGCTGTTTTCGCCTGCCGTCAACTGGAAGGTCTGCCGCCGCGCTTTTGCCCTGGGTCGCCCTTTGGGGCTCTCCTGCCTGTGCAAAAATCCCGGAAGCAAGCTGATCTTCCGGGATTCTGTATTGCACGGAGGGCCTGTTATGCCGCCAATTATCGTATCCAACCTGACCTTTGCCCATGCGGGCAGTTGTGACAATGTGTTTGAACATGTCAGCTTTTCCATCGACACGGACTGGAAGCTGGGGTTCGTGGGCCGGAACGGCCGGGGAAAGACGACGTTATTGAAGCTGCTTTCCGGAGAATACGAGTATTCGGGCTCGATCCACGCCCCCGCCGTCCGCTTCCGCTACTTTCCCTATGAAGTCGACAGCTCCGCCCTGGCCGTCGACGCGGTTCAGGGCGTTTTCCCCGATCTGCTTGACTGGGAGCTGATCCGGGAGCTGAATCTTTTGGGGGTTCCGGAAGAAGCGCTGTACCGCCCCTTTGACACCCTCAGCCCCGGGGAGCGCACAAAAGTCCTGCTTAGCGCCCTTTTTCTTGAGGAAAACGCCTTCCCCCTGATCGACGAGCCCACCAATCATCTGGACGCTCGCGGCCGGGAGCTCCTGGGCGAATACCTGAAAAGCAAGCGGGGATTCATCCTCGTTTCCCACGACCGGGCGCTGCTGGACAGCTGCACAGACCACACCCTTTCCATCAACAGAGCGAGCATCGAGGTTTTGAACGGGAACTTCTCGGTGTGGCAGCAGGAAAAACAGAAACAAGAGCGCTTTGAGCTTTCAGAAAATGAACGGTTGAAAAAGGACATCAAAAGATTGAAGGCCTCCGCCGAACAGAGCCGCCGCTGGGCGGACCGATCCGAATCCGTCAAGCTGGGGAAAAAGAAGGCTGCCACGGGCAACACCGAAGCGCGGGAATACGTCGCAGAGCAATCCCGCCGCATGCAGCAGCGCAGGAAAAACCTCGAGCGCAGGCAACAGCAGGCGATCCGCGAAAAATCCGCCCTTTTGAAGGACGTCGAACAGGCGGAGCGGCTCAAGCTCCACCCCTTGCAGTACCGTTCCCGGCGCATCGCGCAAGTTCGGGACGTTTCAATTTCCTACGGCGGACGGACGGTGCTTTCCGGCGTATCCTTTTCGCTGAACCGCGGCGACCGCGTCGCCCTGGCTGGCCCCAACGGGTCGGGAAAAACCAGCCTGATTCGCCTGTTTTCCGAGAATCCGCCCGCATTTTGCGGCAACATGGAAATCGGGTCCGGGCTGGTTGTTTCCCTCGTTCCCCAGGACGCGTCCTTCTTGACCGGACCGCCGGAGGAGTATGCAAAAAATCGGGGCGTCGATGTGAGCCTGTTTTTCGCCATTTTGCGCAAGCTGGGCTTTTCCAGGGAACAGTTCGAAAAGAGCATGGAGGCATTCAGCGCCGGCCAGAAGAAGAAGGTGCTCATCGCCGCCAGCCTTTGCGAGTCCGCCCATCTTTACATCTGGGACGAGCCGCTGAACTACATCGACCTGCAGTCCAGGATGCAGATTGAGGAACTGCTCCTTCGCTTCTCCCCCACCATGCTGTTCGTGGAGCACGACCGGGCCTTCCTGACAAACATCGCCACAAAAACGGTGCAGCTTTGATGCGCCGGTTCCCCTCTTTTTGCAGACGTTTGCGTCGCTTTGCATCCTTCTCCGGCGCATTGCCTCCAAACCGACGACCCGCAGGTTGCCCGCTCTGGTTCCCTTGCGTTTAAAGCCCGCCACCGGCAGGCTCGGAACACACGTACTCATGCAATAAAAAACCCCGAAGCGTTGCGCTTTGGGGTTTTTTGCGTGGTTTTGTGATTGCAGGGCGGGAATTCACGAGCTTGGCAGCCCGCACTCCAAGCGGTTCAGAACCGCACGCCTTCCCTTTCAGGAAATGAAGTTGGTGCGCACGCCGAACTCGTATTCCGGCGGGTTGATGCCCTGCTCCTTTCCCGCCTGGATGCACTTGAGCAGCCATGCCATGTTCCGGCCGAGGTTGCGCATCGTCTGCATGCCCTCACGGTCTTTTGCGACATCCTCCGGCACAGCGCCGTAAACGACATTCCAATAGCTGGAGGAAACCAGCGGCATCTGCCGGATGGAGAAATACTTGCACAGCTCGTCCACGGTGGGGATGTTTCCGGCCCGGCGGGCAACGGCCACCGCCGCCGCAGGCTTGTGGGCATAGCATTTTCCTGCGCGGAACATCCGGTCCAGCACGCACACCACGGGGCCGGTGGCAGAGGCATAATGGACGGGGCTGCCGACGATCAACCCGTCTGCCCCTTCCATCTTCTCGATGAGGGAATTGACGCAGTCGTCGTCAAAAACGCAGCGGTTGGTCTTTGCGCAACCCATGCAATCGGTGCAGCCGTAAAACGGCCCGGCGCCGATGTGGACGATCTCCGCCTCCACCCCGCATTCGACCAGGGTTTCCGCGATTTCGCCCAGAGCCGCGTTGGTGCAACCCGCAGGGTTCGGGCTGCCGTTGATCAGCAAAACTTTCAACACAAGTTCCTCCTTCCGGGTAACGGATCAAATGGATGTATCTATCATATCACCCGGGCAGCGAGGGTTCAACGCAGCGTCAGGCAGATTTGACCGCGGCCTGGACCCGATCGAATTCCTCGGCAATCTGGGCGTCCGGCTCCGGCGTCGAAAGGGATACGATGACGATGGCAAGCAGCGAGACCACAAAGGCGGGCAACAGCTCGTAAATTCCGAATACGCCGCCCAGGGGCCTGATCAGCAGCTTCCAAATAAATACCGTCGCCGCGCCGCTGACCATTCCCGCGATGGCGCCCTGGCGGTTGACGCGCTTCCAAAGCAGGGAAAGGATCATCAGCGGCCCGAAAGTCGCGCCAAAGCCTGCCCAGGCGAAGGACACGATGGTGAAGATCACGCTTTGTTCGTCCAACGCGATGAGAATGCCGACCAGGGAGATCACCAGCAGCGCGATCCTGGACATGGTCATGACCTGCTTGTCCGTGGCCTGCTTTTTCAACATGCCCTGATAGATATTCTTGGAGAATGCAGAGGCGGCGATGAGCAAATACGAGTCGGAGGAGCTGATCGTCGCGGCAAGGATGCCCGCCATGACGATTCCGGCGAGCAGCGCGGGCATCAGCCTGGTGGAAAGAAGGATGAAGACGTTCTCAGCGTCCACGCTGGTCAAAAGGTCGGCGGGATACATCGCCCGGCCGATGAGTCCAATCAGCACCGCGGCGAACAGCGCGATGACGCACCAGACCGTCGCGATCCTGCGGGAACGCTTCAGCTCCCTGGGGTCGCGGATCGCCATGAAGCGCAACAGCACCTGGGGCATGCCGAAATAGCCCAGACCCCAGCTCATAGTGGAGATCACCGCCAAGAACCCGTAGCTTTCGGCGGCGTTAAACAGCGGCACGCCCGCCGAAACCTGCTGGACGCCGTCCACGGTGGCAGGGCTGGCGATGCCAAACAGCTCCAAAAAGCCGGGAATGCCCTTGACGTTTTCGATCACCGCGTCCACGCCCCCTGCAGCCACAGTTGCGGTGATCAGCACCGCGGCAAGGGCGAGGATCATCACGATGG
>JBMNTV010000045.1:0-17494 GCA_050945915.1 Christensenellales bacterium | reverse complement strand
TGGAAAAGACCGGGGAAAACTCCACGATACAATAACGATTTGGCCGCGAAAGTGCGAAGAGCCCACCAAACGATACCATTGCACAGACAGCGGCGCATGCTTCAGAGTATCACACATGTTTCAGGAGAAAATTATGAGGATCTACAACACGATGACGAGAAAAAAGGAAGAGCTTGTGCCTGTCACCCCTGGCGAAGTGAAGATTTACGCCTGCGGACCGACGGTTTACAATTTCTTCCACATCGGAAATGCCCGCCCCTTTACCGTTTTTGACACGCTGCGCCGCTATCTGGAATACAGGGGATACAAGGTCACCTTTGTCCAGAATTTTACGGATATCGACGATAAGATGATCAACCGCGCCAACGAGGAGGGCATCACCGTCAAGGAGCTGGCGGATCGCTATATCGAGGAGTACTATCAAGACGCCGACGCCCTTGGCATCGAGCGGGCGACGGTGAACCCCCGGGCGACGGAAAACATCGATGAAATCATCGAGCTGATCTCCACCCTCATCGAGAAGGGTCACGCCTATGCGACGGAGGATGGCGACGTCTATTACGACACCCATTCCTTCGCCGAATACGGCAAGCTCTCCGGTCAGCCCCTGGAGGATCTGGAGGCAGGCGCGCGCATCGAAGTCGGCGAAAAGAAGCGCAGCCCTTCGGATTTTGCCCTTTGGAAGGCGGCCAAGCCGGGCGAGCCTTTCTGGGACAGCCCCTGGGGCAAAGGCCGTCCGGGGTGGCACATCGAATGCTCGGCGATGAGCATGAAATACCTCGGCAAGACCTTTGACATTCACGCCGGCGGCATGGACCTGATCTTCCCCCATCACGAAAACGAAATCGCCCAGAGCGAAGGAGCCACCGGCCAGACCTTTGCAAAATACTGGATGCACAACGGCTACATCAACGTAGACAACAAAAAGATGTCCAAATCCGAAGGAAATTTCTTTACGGTAAGGGAAATCGCCAAGGAATACGACCTTGAAGCCGTGCGGCTCTTCATGCTCTCTGCGCATTACAGGAGCCCCGTCAACTTCTCCAGAGAGCTGATCGAGCAGGCGAAAAGCAGTCTGGAAAGGTTGAAAAACGCGAAGGACCGCATCGAAGACGCGGTCAAGAACGGCACAGACGGGGAAGTTGACCCGGAATTTGCAAAGCTTCTGGAACAGTTCCGCCAGGCGTTTATCGACGCCATGGACGACGACCTGAACACCGCGGATGCATTGGCCGCCGTGTTTGAATTGATTCGGGAGACGAACATCCGCTTCTCGGAGCCCCGCCCGAAGAAGGAGGCGGAAGCCGCCCTCAAGCTGTTGAACGAACTGACCGGCGTGCTGGGAATCCTTTATAAGAAGGACAGCATCCCCGAGGAAATCCTCAAAAAGGCCGAGGAGCGCCAGGCGGCGAGAAAGGCAAAGGACTGGAAGCGGGCGGACGCCCTGCGGGACGAGATTACCGCCGCGGGCTATATCGTGGAGGATACGCCAACAGGCCCGAAGGTGAAAAAGGCGTAACTTGCCCTTTTGCTCAAAGCAGAACCCCCGGCAAATCATCCGGGGGTTCTTTTTTGCGCCATCGAGAGCGGGCTCAAAGCTCGGGGTGCATCGCAAGGTATTCTTCCCGCAGCAGGGAATAACAGACGAGATCCATCGCTTTTCCGTCGTAACTCCTGGCGGCGCCGCGAACCGTGCCTTCGTGCCGGAAACCGCATTTTTCGATGACCCTTTGGGATGCCAGATTGCCCGGATAATGGGAAGCAGAAACCAGCGCAAGTTCCATTTCCAAAAATGCGAACCGGAGGGCGGCTAAGGCTGCTTCGGTGGCAAAACCGCGTCCCCAAAAGCTCGGGGAAAGGGCATAGCCCAGGGAACGGCAATTCGGGATAGCCCGCATGTCGTCCCGATGCAGGCCGACGGAGCCGATGACCCGGCGGGAAACCTTGTCCACGACCGCCCAGGTTTCGTCCTCGGCGATGAATTTGCGGATGATGCTGATGGATTCAGAAAGGGTTTCGTGGGGTTTCCATCCGGCGGAAGGCCCGACCTGGGGAAGGCGGGCATAAGCAAAAAGATCCTTCGCGTCGGACTCGTACCAGCGGCGAAGGTTCAGGCGGGGCGTTTCAAGAGGCTTCATGGTCTTCTCCTTGGCAGGTCATTGCTTTGCATTATATACCAATCTCAATTGCGACAAAAGTGTAACTTTTGGAACTGCAGCCAAGCCATACCTTGTATGTGGAAGCGGGTATTGTTATAATACACCTGAATTTGGTTCATTAATGCGGCGCAGACGCGCAAAAGGGGTTTTTCTGATGACGAACAGGCTAAAAAGGTTAATCATGTTGGCGCTTTCGATGGCTTTGGCGCTTGGCACATCCGTCGCCTTTGCCAGCGTAACCGGCAAAGTTACGGCGAACCTGAACAGGCGTTCCTCGCCCACGACCTCCGCTTCCAACGTGATCAGCACCATCAAAAAGGGCAGCACCGTGACCGTGGTGTCCATGATCAAGGATGGCGAACAGTTCGGTTCTACCAAGCCGTTTGCCGTCTCGGGGGACTGGTATGAGCTTTCCGACGGAAGCTTTGTTTCCGCGGATTATGTCATCCTCAGCGCTCCGTTGGATGATGAGGATGAACTCCCGCCGGATGACGACGAGCTTCCCTCGGATGACGACGAGCTTCCCCCGGATGACGAGGAAGAAATTGATTTTGAGGATGTCGACGACGACGGCGACGTCACCCTGGAAGACGACGGGGATGAGATCACCGTTGAAGATGGGGACGAAATTCCCGTTGAAGACGATGAAGACGAAGCTCTTCCCGACGATCTCGAGGAAGATGAGATTCCCACCGAAGATGAAGGCCCCAAAGTTGGCAGCGTCAACGCGTCCTCGCTGAACATGCGCGCCGCTCCCAGCACTACGGCGAAGATTGTGGCCAAGCTCGCCCGCAACACCACGGTCACCATCGTCGCAGAATGCGAGGAAGGGGACGAGGTGGGCGGCGAGACCGTCAAGGGCAGATGGTTTGAGATCACCTACAACGGAACGAACGGCTATGTTTCCGCGGACTACATCAAGGTCGCCACGCAGCTGGCGGGTTCAGCGACGACTGTGAAGGTACCCATCAGGAGCACCAAAACGGTCTACAAAACAACGCGGAAGTTGAAGGTTTATAAGCTGCCTACCACCATGGCTTCCACCAACGGGACTCTTGATTCCGGAAGCACGGTCAGCATCAAAAAGACCATCCAGGACGGCGCAAAGTTCACCGGCCTTTCTGCACCCGTTTCCGGCAAGTGGTATCAGATCGGTACCAGCAAATATATTGAAGCCAAGTATGTTTCCGCTTCGACCACCACTTCCAAGTCGAGCGTGGAGATACCCTTGGGCACCGCCCTTGTGACCACCACGACCGTCCGCCAGCGCGCCAAGCCCTCCACTTCCGCGACCCAGCTTGGCAAACTGGTCAAGGGTACGACCGTCGTCATCGTCGGCGCTGTGCTTGACGGGGAAACCTATGGCGGAACGAAGGTGACCGGCAACTGGATCCAGATCAAAGGGGGCGGATTCGTTTCCGCGGATTACGTCGCCCTGCCCTGACAGCCATATGCCCCTTGCACGGATAACCCAGCAAGTATAAAATGATACGAAGCGGCTGTTGCCGCTTCTTTCAAAATTCGGCTTTGCAAACATCACCGGAGGACTTCATGTTCAGAAAACAACTGTTGATAACTATCATCGCGCTGCTGGCGTTGGCCGCGCTTTTGGGCGCCTGCGCCTCTGAGCCCGAACCGTCGCCCACGCCTGTACTGACGGAGGATGTTCTTCCCACGCCCACCGTCGAGCCAACGCCGACGCCGTCTCCCACGCCGGAACCCACCCCGACGCCGGAACCCCATGCCGCAACGGGCGTTCAAGGGTATATCTCCATCGAGAATACGAAGATCGACTATCCCATCACCCTTGCCGAGGATAACGACTATTATCTCGATCACGATATCAACGGCAATAAGACCGTTTATGGCTGGATCTATTTTGATTACAGGAACGCGGATCCTGCCCGCCGCAGAAATGTGATCGTGTATGGCCACAATATGAAGGACGACACGATGTTCGGCGATCTCCACAAGTATCAAGACAAGGACTTCTTCAAAAAGAACATGGAGTTCGAGATGGAGATGTTCGGCGGGCGTTACCGCGTCAGGCTCGCCTATGTTGCGATGATCAACTATAAGGAGTACAATTTCATCCAGACGAAGTTCAAGAACGACGAGAGCTTCCTGGATTTCATCAATACCGCGCTGACCACCCAGGCCAGATTCAAGGATGAGGAATACGTCCCCAGCGCAGACGACACTTTGGTCACGCTGGTGACCTGCGTTTCCCGCACCGTTCCGGATAAAGACTTGAAGCGCTGGATCGCCGTTGGAAGGGTGATCGAGGACCTCGGGCCTGCCCTGCATGAAACGGCGGGCTACGTCACCTCGCAGCATTGATGAAACTGCACAAAAATGGATGAATAAACTGGTAAAGCCATGCAAAGATTCGCAACGGTATTATGCACTGCCGCCTGCGCCTTGTTCGTGATTTGCGCGCTGCTCACCTGCGTGGAGTACGCCTGTTTTGACAGGGGTTTTTACGAACAGGAATACAGAAAGCTGGACACGGCACGAACCATCGGCATGAAGCATTCTGCCCTCGTGACGGTGACCAACCACCTGCTGGATTACACAGAGGGCAAAGCGGAAAAACTCTCGATCAAGGCCGAGATCCAGGGAAAAAAAGTCAATGTTTTTGACGAAAGGGACACCGCCCACATGGCGGATGTCCGGTCGCTGTTCCTCGCAGCCCGCAGCCTTCGCAACTGGCTGATTCCCGCCATCCTGCTCCTGGCTGCGGCCGCGTTCTTCTTGGTTCCCAAGGACAGGGCCGGGCTGTTTGCAAGGAGCTGCGTCATCGGGTTCTTGATTTCCGGAGTTGTCGTGGGGGCTGTGGCCGTTTGGGCGGCTGTGGATTTTAACGCGTTTTGGACCGCTTTCCACAAGCTGCTCTTTACAAATGACCTCTGGCTGCTGAATCCCGCAAAAAGCGTGTTGATCAAAATGGTGCCCTCCCAGTTTTTCTTCGACCTTGTGATGCGAATCGTCGGACTTCTGGGCATAGTGATGGGGATACCGTTGTTTGCGTCGGCAATCTATCTGCTGATCCGCCGGATTCGCAGGCATTCACTGATGACCATCATCGAGGAGTAATATGCAACTTCCCAAAAAGGACACGACCCTGCTTGCCATCGAAACTTCCTGCGACGAGACCGCCGCCGCCGTGGTGAAAAACGGACGGGAGGTGGTCAGTTCCGTGGTCTTTACCCAGATACCGCTGCACAAGGTCTATGGCGGCGTCGTTCCGGAAATCGCTTCCAGGAGCCACGTGGAAAAGATCGGGGCGGTGGTCAAAGAAGCCCTGCTGCAGGCGAACCTGACTGTCCACGAACTCGATGGCGTCGCTGTGACCGCAGGGCCCGGCCTTGTGGGCGCTTTGCTTGTGGGCCTGTCCTATGCGAAGGGCCTGGCTTTTGCGGCGGGCAAGCCGCTCATCCCCGTCCATCATATCGAGGGGCATATCGCCGCGAACTACATCGCCCACAAAGAGCTTCAACCGCCCTTTGTCTGCCTCGTCGCATCCGGAGGACACAGCCAGATCGTGCTGGTTCGGGATTACTGCGAGTTCGAGGTGCTGGGAAAAACCAGGGATGACGCTGCCGGCGAAGCCTTTGACAAAGTCGCCCGGGTGCTCGGACTGCCCTATCCCGGCGGACCTGCTCTTGAAGCGCTGGCAAAGGAGGGGGACCCGACGGCCTTTTCTTTCCACAGCGCTTTCAACGCCGGCGAACACTTTGATTTTTCCTTCAGCGGATTGAAGACCGCTGCCATCAATCTGTTGCACAACGCGGAGCAAAAGGGCAAAACGATCAACCGGGCGGATCTGGCAGCCTCCTTCCAGCATGCGGTGAGCCAACTGCTGTCTGCAAAGGCGGTCCGCGCGGCAAAGCAGCACGGCTGCAAGAAGCTGGCGTTGGCGGGGGGCGTTGCGGCAAACAGCACACTGCGCCAGGCAATCGAGGAAGCGGCAGGGACGGAAGGGGTCGAGTTCCTTTTCCCGCCGCGTTCTCTGTGTACCGATAACGCCGCCATGATCGGTTCTGCCGGGTATTACCGGATGGCCGCGGGCAAGATCGGCGCCCTTTCCCAAAACGCATACCCTTCCATGCAAATGGGAGGATAGAATGACTCCCGCAAACCAAAGCTATTCTGTGACGGAGGTGGATGCCATGGAGCTTACCGTGCTAGGAAAATACGGTCCGTACCCGGTTGCCGGGGGCGCGACCAGCGGCTATCTGCTCAAAGCCGGGAACACAAGGCTGCTTCTCGAATGCGGCAGCGGGGTGCTCTCGCGGTTGCTTTCGCACTTTTCGCTGGACAGGCTGGATGCCATCGTCATTTCGCATCTACACAGCGACCATATTGCGGATCTCATGATCCTTCGTTACGCGCTGCAGTTCATCAAGATGCCGCCCCTCAAAATCTTTTTGCCGAACAGGCCGTATGCCGAGTATGATATGCTCAAGGGCAGCGGCGTTTTTGAGCTGATTCCGGTTACCGACGGGCTGCGCGCAAAGCTGGGGGACGTGGAGCTGGAATTTTGGGAAATGACCCACCCCGTTCCTTCTTTCGGGGTGCGGGTAACCTGTGATGGAAGAACCCTTGCGTATTCCGGAGATACGAACCTGAACCAAAGGCTTCCCCATTTTTTCAATGGGGCGGACACCGCGCTGGTGGACGCGGGGCTGTTGTCTTACGAAAAAACCGGCCCTGCTGCCCCCCATTTAACTGCGAGGGAGATCGGCGAACTCTTTGCCAAAACGCCCTGCAAGCAGGTATTGCTCACCCATATCAACCCGCGGGTGACGGACGAACAGGTGGAAGGCGAAGCAAGGCAGGGTTGCCCTGTCGCCAGAGTCGTCATGGAAGGCGAAACTTACAAGATCTAAAGCCCGTTTATCAGGGCTAACGAAAGCCCTTTTTACCGCCATTTGGATTCAAAGCCGTTTCCAGCTTCGGAAACGGCTTTTGCATGCCCCAACGCCAACCCGGCCCGAAGGTTTCTGTTTTCCTGAACAAAACGTATGCAACCCTCGCATAGGATAACCCAAGAGGGAAGATACGGAGGGTGATCATGAAGCCAAAGTACATCCTGCTCCGGCTGGCGGCCCTTGTTGCGGCGGCGGTGTTCCTCGTCAAAGCGCCGCCCATGATCCAGGAGCAGCTGCAACGGAATTTCTACGGCGAGTGGGTCAGGACGACTCCATCCGAGTGGAAGGGCGTCATCTCGTTGATGAACGTGTACACCGATGCGCGCTTTGATTCCGACGCGCTCATGCGGGCTGTAAAGCGGTATGAAAAGCAAAACAGGGGCGCTTTTATTTCCCATTCGACGGTGCCGAAGGACTCCGTCGAGGCGCTCTTGATGCGAAAAAGGCCGCCGGACATCTGGATTTTCCCGGAAGGGTATATGGAAACAAGGGAAGGGGACATCGTCATCACCCTGCCAAAGCCGCCAGAGGATCATGTCATCATCGAGGACTTCGAGTTCGACATTTTAGAACCCGACGCAACGGAGCCCGAGGAGGAAAGGACCCAGCGTTTTGTCGTATCCGTCCGGGCAGAAGGGGAAAAGGGCGCGTGCGCAAAGGCCTTTGCCGAGTTGCTCTATGAACTGACAGACACCGCCCACTGAGCAAAGCTTGTGATTGTTGTGTTCGATCGCGTAAACTGCTAAAATGGGGTTAGAACTCCGCTGGGGGTATTAGGAGGTTAAAATGAATGTCATGCCTGTTGTAAACGCGCTGCGCAACTGCGAGATCCTCACAGGCGTTTCCATGAGCAAGCACACCTCCTTCCGCGTGGGCGGCCCGGCGGACGCGATGCTTCTTCCGACTTCGGCGGATGAGATCCTGCGCGCCCTGGCCCTTTGCAAGGATGCGGGAGTACCCGTTACCATCATCGGCAACGGCACCAACCTGGTGGTGCGGGACGGGGGAATCCGGGGCCTCGTGATCAAAATCGGCCAGGGGATGAGCGGCGTTTCCTTTTCGGGGGTTCGGGCGACTGCCCAGGGTGGCGCAAGGCTGATGACCCTCGCTGCGACAGCAGTAAACGAAAAGAAACTCGGCGGCATGGCCTTTGCAGGGGGGATCCCGGGGAGCATCGGCGGCGCGGTGGCGATGAACGCCGGGGCCTATGGCGCCGAGATGAAAGATGTTGTTAAAAAAGTTTGGTATATCGATCCCGAATCCATGACCATTTGCGAGCGGGTTATTGCCGAAGGCGATTTTTGGTACCGCGGAAGCATCTTCATAGAGAAGGGTTATATTGTAACCCAAGCCGAGTTTGAATTCTGGCCGGACGACGGATCCGAAAAGCAGCGGATGGAAGAATACCTTGCCTGCCGCAGGGAAAAGCAGCCCGTGACCCTTCCCAGCGCGGGCAGTGTGTTCAAAAGGCCCCAGGGGCATTACGCAGGGGCGTTGATCGAGCAGGCGGGGCTCAAGGGCGTCTCCATCGGAGGAGCCCAGGTCTCAGAACTCCATGCGGGCTTTATCGTAAACACCGGCAACGCCACCGCAAAGGACGTCATTCGCCTGATCGAGCTTGTTCAACAGCGCGTATATGCGCATTCCGGCGTGATGCTTTGTCCCGAGGTCAAAATCATAGGGGAGGAGCAGTAATGGAACTGATCGTCATCACAGGCATGAGCGGCGCGGGCAAGAGCCACGCCCTGAAAAAGCTGGAAGATATGGGCTATTACTGCGTGGACAACTTTCCGCTGGCGCTGACGTCCGCCTTTGTGGATATGGCCACAGAAAAGAGCGTGGAACGGGCCGCCATGTGCATCGACTGCCGGGACAGCTCCTCCATCGGCGGGCTTTGGGACGCGGTTTGCTCCCTGCGGCAAAGTGGGGTGGACGCAAGGCTGCTCTTTTTGGACGCCCGGGACGAGGTTCTCATCCGAAGATACAGCGAAACGAGGCGTGCCCACCCGATGGCAGGGGATGGACCCGTCACAGAAGGCATCAAAAAGGAACGGGAACTGCTCGCACCCCTTGTGGAACGCGCGGATCATTTCATCGACACCAGCGATTTCAAGCCCGCCCAGCTGGGCGCAGCGATTGACGGCATCACCCGTTCCGGCGCCGAGCGCACCGGGGTGATCGTGCAATCCTTCGGATTCAAGCGCGGAATCCCGCCGGAAAGCGACATGATGTTCGACGTCCGGTTTATCCCGAACCCCTTTTGGATCGAAACCTTACGCCCTCTTTCGGGGTTGGACAAACCCGTCGTTCAATATGTGATGGGCTTTGACGAGGTGCTGGATTTCGTCTCGGACGTTTCCGGCCTGATCGCGAGGATTCTGCCTTGTTACGCCCGCGAGGGCAAACACAGGTTGACGGTTTCCGTCGGTTGTACCGGGGGAAGGCACCGTTCGGTCTGCGTGGCTTGCGCTCTTGCGGATATGCTCAAAAAGGAAGGCATTTCGGTCACGCTAATCCACAGGGATATCGAGAACGACCTTCAGGGGAGGTGAGACGGGTTGTCCTTTTCTTCTCGAGCCAAGCAGGAGCTGGCAAACGAGCGAATCAAGGGCGATTGCTGCTGTCGGATGGCTGCCCTTTCTGCCCTGATGCGCATGTCCGGCTCGCTGCAGCTGTTGGGAGGAGGAAAGCGCCGCCTTCGCATCAAGACGGAAAGCTACGCCGTCGCCCGATGGACGATCCGCCTGGCAAAGAGCCTCTTTCCCCTTCAGTCTGAAATTCTGATTCGCGAACGCAAAAGGCTGGGCAAGACCAGGAGCTTTGCGATCCTGCTTTTTGGCGACGCCCTGGAACAGGCGCTGCTGGAAACCGGGTTTTTGAAGGAAACGGAAGATGGCATGTCCTTGGGCAGCGGGATCCCCGACGATGTGCTGGAAAACGATTGCTGCAGGCGCGCATACATGCGCGGCGCTTTTCTGGGTGGCGGGTCGATCAGTAATCCCGAAAAGGGCTATCACCTTGAAATTGTCGTGGCTTCCGAGCAGTTTGGGAAAGAGCTTTGCGATTTGCTGAATTGTTACGCATTAAAGGCCAAAATGATATCCCGCAAGACTTCCTATGTGGTATACTTAAAAGAAAGTGAAAAGATCACGGATTTCTTGGCTTTGATCGGCGCAAATGGCGCCCTGCTGGATCTGGAGAACGTCCGGACCGAAAAAGATTTTACCAACAATCTAAACAGAAAATTCAACTGCGAAACCGCCAACATCCGGAAATCGGTGGAGGCTGCCGTCCGGCAGAACGAGGCAATCCGCTATTTGCTGGATCAGGGAGTTTTTTCCAAGCTATCGCCGGAGCTTCGCGCCGTTGCCGAACTGCGGATCGAACATCCGGAGCTTTCCCTGGCAGAACTGGGCAAGCTGATGGAGCCGCCCCTGGGCAAATCCGGGGTGAACCACAGGCTTCGCAAGCTAGAGGGCATCGCCCTTTCCATCAAACATCAAAAGGGGGACGCATAATGGCTATCCACAAAACCGTAACGATCAAAAGCCCCGAAGGCCTGAAGGCCCGTCCGGCTGCGCTTTTCGTGGCCGCCGCAAGCCGTTTTTCCTCTCAGATCCTCGTCGAAGTCGGAAACAAAAAGATCAATGCCAAATCCATCATGGGCGTGCTTTCCCTGGGCGTTTCGGAAGGGGATGAAGTGCACATCTTTGCCAGCGGTCCGGATGAGGAGCAGGCGGTGGAAGCTCTGAGCGCCATGCTTCAGGGTTAACCTTTTCAAAGAGCATTCGGAGTACGATTGAGATATGAGTGATTTCGTTCATCTGCACGTTCACAGCGAATACAGTTTGTTGGACGGCGCCGCACGCGTCAGGGATCTTGCAAAACGTGCGGCAGAGCTTGGGTTTCAAGCCCTCGCGCTAACGGACCACGGCGTCATGTACGGCGTCGTGGCTTTTTATCAGGCCTGCAAGGATCACGGCATCAAGCCGATCATCGGGATGGAGGCGTATGTCGCCCCCAGGGATATGCGGGACAAGCAGGGCAAGGCGGACCGGGAATATGCCCATCTGATCCTGCTCGCAAAAAACCAAACGGGGTACAGGAACCTGTGCATTCTCAGCTCCCTAGCCTTTACCAAAGGCTTTTACTATAAGCCCCGCATCGACTACGACATCCTTGAAAAGTATTCGGAAGGGCTGATTTGTGCTTCTGCCTGCCTTGCGGGCGACATCCCCCAGCTTTTGCTTTCCGAGCGGTATGACGATGCGAAGGCCCTCGCCTTAAAACTCAAAGGCATTTTTGGGGAGGATTTTTACATCGAGCTTCAGGATCACGGCATTCTGGAACAGCGAAAGATCATGCCCGAGCTTTTTCGCCTGTGCAACGAGACTGGCATCGCCCCCATCGCCACCAATGACGTGCATTACGTCAACGCGGAGGATGCAGAAGCCCAGGACGCGCTGATGTGCGTCCAGATGGTGCGGTATGTGGACGAGGAAGACCGCATGCGCATGGAAGGGAGCCATTTTTACCTAAAATCCGCCCAAGAAATGGCGGAGACCTTCGCCTTTTGCCCGGAGGCCCTTGTCAACACGGTCAAAATCGCGGATCAGTGCAACGTCGAGTTCCAGTTTGGCCACACGATCCTTCCCCATTACGACGTTCCCGAAGGAATCAGCAACGCCGAATATCTCCGGCAGCTTTGCGAACGGGGAATGAGGAAAAAGTGCCCCAACTGCGCCCCGGAATACAAAGAAAGGCTGGATTACGAGCTTTCCGTGATCGACAGCATGGGGTATACGGATTACTATCTCATCGTTTGGGACTTCATCAACTACGCAAAGAACAAAGGCATTGCCGTCGGTCCGGGTAGAGGCAGCGGAGCCGGTTCGCTGGCGGCCTATGCTTTGGACATTACCGACGTTGACCCCATCAAATACAACCTGCTTTTCGAGCGGTTCTTAAACCCCGAGCGCATCAGCATGCCGGATTTCGATGTGGATTTTTGCATCGAACGCAGGCAGGAAGTGATCGACTATATCTCCGAAAAATACGGCGCGGATCACGTCGCCCAGATCATCACCTTCAACACTCTCGCCGCCCGCGCCGCGGTGCGGGACATCGGCCGGGTGCTGCGCGTCCCCTATGACGAGGTGGACAGGCTGGCCAAGCTGGTTCCCCGGGAACTGAATATCTCCATCGAGCGCGCTCTGGCCACCAGCAAAGACCTGCGTTCGATGTACGAGTCCGATCCAAACGCCAAAAAGATCATCGACCTGGCGATGAAGGTGGAAGGGATGCCGCGCAACACCTCTACGCATGCCGCTGGCATCGTGATTTCTGCCCGGCCGGTGGTGGAGCATGTTCCCCTCCAGAAGAACGGGGATGTGGTCACCACCCAGTTCACCATGACAGAGGTGGAAAAGCTCGGCCTTCTGAAGATCGACCTGCTAGGCCTTCGAACGCTGACGGTGATCCGGGACACGCTGGACGAAATCCGCGCCATGGGCGAAACCCCGCCGGTGATGGAGGAGCTGACCTTCGACGATCCGGGGGTTTACCGGATGATCGCCGCCGGGGATACCGACGGCGTGTTCCAGCTGGAGTCAGGGGGCATGCGGGCGTTCATGCAGCAGCTTGCGCCGGACTGCTTCGAGGATATCATCGCCGGGATCTCCCTGTTTCGACCCGGTCCCATGGACCAGATTCCGCGCTATGTGGCCTGTAAGAAGGACCCGACCCTTGTGCGGTACGCGCACCCGCTTTTGAAGCCGATTCTGGAGCCGACCTATGGCTGCATGGTCTATCAGGAGCAGGTCATGCAGATCGTGCGGGATTTGGCGGGGTATTCCCTGGGCAGGAGCGATCTTGTCCGCAGGGCGATGTCCAAGAAGAAGAAGGACGTTATGGAGCGGGAGCGGGGGAGCTTCATCGAGGGCTGCCTGAAGAACGGCGTTCCCAGGGAAGTGGCGCAAGAAATCTTCGACGAGATGATGGACTTCGCCCAGTATGCCTTCAACAAATCCCACGCGGCGGGCTACGCCGTCATCGCCTACCGCACTGCTTTCCTGAAACTGCATTACCCCGAAGCGTTCATGGCTAGCCTGATGAACAGCTTCCTGTACAGCATCGACAAGGTGGCGGAATACATCCGTTCCTGCAAGGACCACGGAATCCCCACACTTCCGCCGGACATCAACGCCTCAAGGACCCGATTCTCGGTGGAAACCACCAAAGACGGCAAACGCGCCATCCGTTTTGGACTGGGGGCGATTCGCAACGTTGGGTTCAACGCCTGCGAAGCGATCATCGCCGAACGGGAGCAAAACGGCCCATACAGGGACTTCTTTGACTTTTTGAAGCGTGCTGGCGCCTTTGTCAACCGCCGCATGGTGGAAGGGATGATTAAGGCCGGGGCTTTGGACTGCTTCGGACACCGCCGCAGCCAGCTCATCGAAGGCTGCGGACGGGCGATGGATGCCATGGCGGAGGAGCGCAAGCGCGAACTCAGCGGTCAGGTCAACCTGTTTGACATGTTCGCCGACGAGCCGGATGTGGCGATAAGGGTTGAACTGCCGGATATTCCGGAATACTCTGCCCAGGTGCGCTATGCATTCGAAAAGGAAGCGACGGGAATGTATATTTCCGGGCACCCCCTCAGCGACTACGAAAAGGAACTCTCCAGCCTGAAGCTGACGATTTCCAAAGTGCTGGAGGCGGACGAGCTGGAAGGCGAGGTAGAGGAAGGTGACCGGATCAGGGTCGGCGGCATCGTCACCGCCGTGCGCAGAAAGATGACGCGCTCCCAGTCCGTGATGGCATACGTCACCATCGAGGACCTGACCGGCTCCATCGAGATTGTGGTTTTCCCCAAAGTGCTGGAAGCGGCGCGCAGCCTGCTCATCGAGGATACCCCCGTCATGGTCAATGGCAGGGTGAACATCCGGGACGACAATGTGAACGTGATCGTTGCGGATGAAATTACCCCGCTTCGGGCGGCGTACCAGCCCAAGCTGGGGGATTCCGCTCCGAAGAAGAACAATAAGGCGATAAAGCCGGGGTTGTATGTCAAGTGCAGCAACGACAAGATGAAAGAGGTCATGCACATTGCCGCCCGTTATCCCGGAAATCTGCCGGTCATCCTTGCTGTGGGCGGAAGGGCGCTGAAGGCGCCGGCGGGATTCGACGTTTCCCCCACGGACGAGCTGGTCAAAACGCTTTCGAAACTCCTGGGGGAGGAGAATGTGAAACTGGTGCGATAAAGAACGATGTGATATAATCTTCCCAAACGGCGCAGCGCGAGAGGAGTGAACCTGATGCAACCGAGAAACCTGATGGAAGAGCTGGTGAACATGCGTGTTGATGAACTGATGGATCAGGAGAACATGTGCAAATGCCCGCAGTGCCGCGCAGATGTGACCGCACTCGCGCTGAACAACCTTCCCCCGCGTTATGTTACGTGCATAAAGGGTAATGTGTTTATCCTATTTGAAGCGCAGACCCCTCAGGAACGGGCGCAGGTTGCAAGCGCCATCATCCGCGCGGCGGAAATCGTCCGGAAAAACCCCCGCCACGAGAAAGCGCCCTTAAAGCTGTACTAATGCTCTGTCAATATCCGAAATGAAACTGAAAGGGACTGTACCATGAGCGTGATAACCGATGCCAGCGGGCAATATATCGTTGTGAAGGCACTTGAAAATGGCGTCAGCATCATCGGCATGACCCGCGGCCGTGAAACCAAGCTCCTCCATACCGAAAAGCTGGACCAGGGTGAAGTCTGCATTCTTCAATTCACCGAGAACATTTCTGCCATGAAGGTCCGCGGTAAGGCGGAGATTTACACCCAGTTCGGCATGGTCAAGGCGGAGTTAGAATGAGACGTGATTCCATCAAAACGATTGCGGTTTTGACCAGCGGTGGCGATACGCCGGGCATGAACGCCTGCATTCGCGCCGTGTACAAGACCGGAGATTACTGCGGGTTGAACGTCATGGGCGTTTACCACGGTTATGCCGGTCTGATGACCGGCAAGCTGGAGCGCTTGACGGACGCGGATTTTGAAGACTCGTTTCACAAGGGCGGAACTATCCTGCGCACCGCCCGGTCGGAAATCTTCCGAAGTGACGACGGCCGCCGCCACGCCATGCGCGTTGCCGAAGCGTACCAGATCGACGGCCTCATCGTGATCGGCGGGGACGGAACGCTGACCGGCGCCCAGGCGTTTTCCAAGCTGGGGATGCCGGTGATCGGCATTCCCGGAACGATTGACAACGACCTGCCCTACACCGATTTTACCATCGGGTTTGATACGGCCGTCAATTCCGTGGTCAACGAAATTTACAAGATCCGGGACACCATGCGGTCCCACGATCGCGTCGGCGTCATCGAGGTGATGGGCCGCGCCTGTGGGAACATCGCTTTGCACGCCGGGGTCGCCGGCGGCGCGGACTATATCTTGGTACCCGAGGTCGACGCCAAAATCGGTTACGAAAAGGCCTGCGAGACCCTGATCGCCAACAAACTGCGCGGAAAGCTCACCAGCATTGTCATGATCGCAGAAGGGGCGGGCGGGGCGAAGGATTTTTGCGAGTATGTCCGGGACCAGACGGATATCGACGTCCGGCCCATTGTGTTGGGATATACCCAGCGCGGTGGAAACCCCACTGCGTTTGACCGCGTCATCGCTTCCAGAATGGGCGCCCACGCGGTACAGTGCCTGCTGAACGGCGTGTACAACAGGGCGGTGGGCATCAAGAATAACCGCATTTACGACATGGATTTGACCGAAGCCCTGGACGCGAAACGCGAGTTTGACTACGATCTTTATAATTTGAACAACATATTGGCAATGTGCTGAATGGAACTTTTCTAAGGCGCGGGTGATGAGCCCGCGCGAACTTTTCATCGGAGTAACGACATATGGCAATACCAGTCAAGAAAAACCAGGATATTGAGCTTCAGATTACTGCTTTGGGCAGCGAAGGCCAGGGGATAGGCCGTTATGAGGGCTATGCCATTTTTGTGGAAGGCGCTCTGCCGGGCGAAAGGGTTTTGGTCACGGTCATCAAGGCCGGGTCGTCCTATGGCGTGGGCAAACTGCGCCGCATCCTATCGCCCTCGAAGGAGCGGGTAACGCCCAAATGCCGGCATTTCGGCAGGTGCGGCGGATGCTCCCTGCAGCATATGAATTACCAGGCACAGCTCGCATACAAGACGCAGTTGGTCAAGGATGCGCTGGTGCGCATCGGCGGATTCAGCGACCCCAACGTGCTTCCCGCCATCGAAATGATGGATCCATGGAGATACCGAAACAAGGCGGCTTTTCCCGCGGCAAATGCCGAAGGGAATATCGAGTTCGGCTTGTTTGCCGCGCGTTCCCATCGGGTCGTACCCATTTCGGACTGTCTGATTCAAAAGTCTGAGGCAACTCTGGCCATTCAGGCTGTTCAGCAATGGGCAAAGGAATGCGGCCTGAAGGCGTATGATGAAATCACCGGCAGGGGAGTCGTCCGGCATGTGATCGTCCGGACTGCGTCCACCGGCAAGACCATGGTGACCGTCGTGACCACCGGTCCGCTGCCCAAACCGGAACGCCTGGTGGAACTTCTGCAAAAAAGGATTCCGGATTTATGCTCCTTGGTGCATAACGTCAATAAAGAAAGAACCAATGTGATCGCTGGAGAGCGCTACCGCGTCATCTGGGGTGAAGAGGTGCTGGAGGAAAAGCTCTGCGACCTGGTTTTTTCCGTTTCTGCGGCGTCATTCCTGCAGGTGAACATCGCTCAAACCGAAATATTATACGAGAAAGCCATTGAATTCGCCAATCTGACAGGGGATGACGTGGTTCTGGACCTTTATTGCGGCATTGGAACCCTTTCCCTTGTGGCGGCAGAAAGGGCGAAAGAGGTCATCGGCATCGAAATCGTGCAGGATGCCATCGAAAATGCCCGGGAAAACGCGAAGAAAAACGGCATTTTCAATGTACGTTTTCTTTGCGGAGCGGCGGAGAATGTTTTGCCTTATTTGATCCAAACGGAGGATCTGAAGCCTGATGCGGTGATCCTTGATCCTCCCCGGAAAGGCTGCGAAGCGCCCGCCCTTCATGCCATCGCGAAAACCGGCACAAAAAGGATCGTTTATGTTTCCTGCAACCCGGCAACCCTCGCCCGGGACTGCGCCCTGGTAAAAACCGCGGGTTATGAGCTTGTTCAGGCGCAGCCTGTGGACCTGTTTCCCCAGACGGCGCACGTTGAGTGCGTGGTATTGATGTCAAGGGTAGAGAAATAGAAGTATTCAAAACACTGATAAATAAAGGGTTTTCTGGCATCGAGATTTTCTCATGGTCGCTTTTAAGGAGATGACAGTGCCAGGAACGCCTTAATTTTAATATTTGGGGGA
>JBMNTV010000044.1:0-17711 GCA_050945915.1 Christensenellales bacterium | reverse complement strand
CCGGCATCAGCGCCAAGTGCGAGGAAAAGGGCGGCATCGACATGATCATCATCTACAATTCCGGCCGGTATCGCATGGCGGGCCGGGGCTCGCTGGCGGGCCTTCTCGCCTATGGCGACGCCAACGGAATTGTGGTGGAAATGGCTTCGGAAGTCCTTCCCGTCGTCAAGCACACACCCGTGCTCGCCGGCGTCAACGGAACCGACCCCTTCCGCGTCATGCCCGTTTTCCTGAAGCAGCTCAAGGATATGGGCTTCTCCGGCGTACAGAACTTCCCCACCGTCGGCCTGATTGACGGCATCTTCCGCCAGAACCTGGAGGAAACCGGCATGGGTTACGACCTTGAGGTCGAGATGATCCGCCAGGCCCACGAGCTTGACATGCTGACCACGCCTTACTGCTTCAACGAGGAAGAGGCCAGGAAGATGGCCGCAGCCGGCGCGGATATCATCGTCGCCCACATGGGCCTCACTACCAAGGGTGACATCGGCGCAACCACCGCAAAGACCCTGCCCGAATGCGCCGAGCTGGTCCAGAAGATCGCGGACGCCGCCTGGAGCGTCAACCCCGAAGTTCTGGTCATCTGCCACGGCGGCCCGATCTCCGAGCCGGAGGATGCCCAGTACATCATGGACCATACCCGCGGCATCGCCGGGTTCTACGGCGCCTCCTCCATGGAACGCCTGCCCACCGAAGTCGCCATCACCGAACAGGTCCGTTCCTTCAAGAAGATCACCTTCAAGAAAGACTAAGCCTTCGAATCAAAGCCTCGGCCCAAAAACTTCATTGCATTCAAAAAAATGCGGTCCTGCCCATCCGGCAGGACCCTCCTTTTTATCCGCGTCGACACGTTTGTACTCGCGCCAACATAGATTATCTCAGCACCGACTAGACGGGAGGGAAAACATGTTCAAAAAATATGCTCTATTCATTTTGGCGATGGTGCTGGTCGTCGCGCTGATGACGGGTTGCGGCGAAAAGAGTCTCAGGACCATTACTGTCAACGAAGTGACTCACTCTGTTTTCTACGCGCCCCAGTACGTTGCCATGGAACTGGGCTACTTCGAGGAAGAGGGCCTTGCCATCGACCTGGTCAACGGCGGCGGATCGGACAAATCCATGACCGCCGTACTGTCAGGGGATGCGGACCTCGGCCTGATGGGCCCGGAAACGGCCATCTACGTCTATAACCAGGGCAAGGAAAAGCACCCGGTCATCATCGGGCAGCTCACTCAGTGCGATGGTTCCTTCATCGTCAGCAAAACCCCTTACGAAAACTTCACCTGGGAAGAGTTCAGGGGCAAGACGTTGATCGGTGGTCGCAAGGGAGGCATGCCCAACATGACCCTTGAATACGTCCTCAAGCGCAAGGGCCTCATTCCCGGCGTGGACGTCAACGTCAGAACAGACATTCAGTTCAACCTGATGGCGGGCGCCTTCGAGGGCAGCGACGCCGAGTTTGTGGCGCTTTTTGAGCCCACCGCCAGCCTGTGCGAGATGCAGGGTATCGGCTATGTCGTTTCATCCGTTGGCGCAGAAAGCGGAAAGGTGCCGTATACGGCGTACATCGTCGATCCCGACAGGCTGGAGAAAGACCCGGATCTTTACGAAGCCTACATCCGCGCGATCTACAAAGCCCAGAAGTGGGTTCAGGAACACACCCCTGCGGAAGTCGCAGAAGTCATCGCTCCCCTGTTCCCCGACGCTGACATTCCCCTTTTGACCAAAGTCGCAGAGCGCTATCAATCCATCGACGCCTGGAAGACCGACCCCATCATGCTCGAAGAAGATTTCGGCCGCCTGCAGGACATCATTGACGACGCGGGCGAACTGACGGCAAGGGTGGATTACACCGCCGTCGTCGACAATTCCATCGCCTATAAGGTCGTTGGAAAGTAAGTCCTTTGCCTTTGCGCGCCCTTCCACACCTGTGATTGAAAAAAGACCGCCCCTAGCGGGGGCGGTCTTTTTATGATCGAATCGATCAGCCCATATCGAGGTACCACTTGCCGTCGATCTTGACGCAGGGGACGTTGGACGTATCGCTCTCCTCTCCGGACACAACAGTGGCATTGACGAGGGCCCTGTCTCCGTCGATCTGAACGCCGTTGACCGTCAGGGAGAACTTGGATCCGCTGTCAAAGCCCATCAACTCGGCGAGATCTGCGCTGTCGTAAAGGCCCATCAGTGCCTTCATGGTTTCCTGAACATCAGGGGTCATGCACTCGATCACGCCGTTGAGGTTCCCGCTGTTGATGGAATCGACGAACTTCTTCACAACACCTTCGGGGCTGTTCTGGCTGGAGCCGCAGCCAGTCAGCGCAAACGTCAGCATCAGGACCGCCAGCAGTATTGAAACCGTCTTTTTCAATGTCTTTTCCTCCATCATTGATTGCATTCAAGAACACATCCAAGAACATTGCGGGCGGCCCGTATGCCCGAAACGAACGGAATGTCCTCTTAATAAGTATCATAACTGACAGCTAAAAAAAGTTCAACCGTCATCATGGGACAGATTCCCTCCATAAGCTCGAATATCCGTCTTCAACCCCGTTTTTTCTGCGTCTGCCACCTTTCGATCCGACGAACAGCACGCCCTCTGCAAGGGGATTGCCCTATGGCTGTGGCGCAGGGAAAATCTTTATTGGTATCACTGGGATTTTGCCCGTTTGATGGCATTCGCCCGGACTGCACAACCCTTGCGCTTTGGCCCTTTATGGTGTATTCTCATTGAAGTGATGCAAAGGGGTCAAGCCCTGCGTTTGCAGCCGAAAAGCGCCGTCGTATGCGGGCTTTTCGCCAGCGCATGCGCTCGAACAGAGGTCTGGCCGCCTTGCGACGCTAAAGTTCGCGCAAAATCCGCGCGCAGCCAAGGAGCGAAGATGATCGAATATCAAGGCGTTTTTTACGCTTACTCCGGGGACGAATCGGTGCTCCGCAACGTTACCGAACACGTGAAAAAGGGCGAATTTGTGGCAGTGATCGGCCATAACGGCTCGGGAAAATCCACCCTGGCCAAGCTCACCAACGCCCTTTTTGTGCCTTCTTCGGGAAAGGTCTTCGTCGATGGGCTGGACACGTCAGACAAGAAAAACGTCCTCTCCGTGCGCCAGAAGGCCGGCATGGTCTTCCAGAACCCGGACAATCAGATGGTCACCACCATTGTGGAGGAGGACGTCGCCTTTGGACCGGAAAACCTGGGTATTTCCCCTCCCGAAATCCGAAAGAGAGTGGACGAGGCCCTTTCAGCCGTCCAGATGGGCAAATACGCCCAGAGCCCGCCGAACACCCTTTCCGGCGGCCAGAAGCAGCGCATCGCCATCGCGGGAATCCTGGCCATGCTGCCCGAGGTCATCATTCTGGATGAGCCCACCGCCATGCTGGACCCCGCCGGCAGGAAGGACGTGTTTGACACCGTTCGCCGCCTGAACAAAGAGCGAGGTATCACCGTTCTTTTTATTACACATTTTATGGAAGAAGCCGCAAATGCAGACCGGGTTCTTGTGATCAGCGACGGTGAAGTCGTCATGAACGGCACCCCGCAGGAAGTTTTTCAGGAAGAGGCCCGTCTGAAGGAGCTCGGCCTGGCGCTGCCCATGCCCGTCTGGCTGGCGCACAGACTGAAAGAGGCGGGGTTGCCCGTCAACGATTGCACAACGGACGAGGAGATCGCGGACGAATTATGCCGATTGTACTTGAACACTTAACCCACACCTATCAGCCCGGCAGCGCCATGCAGGCCACCGCGGTGAAGGACGTTTCCTTCACCGTGCATGACGGCGAGTTCCTCGGCATCATCGGCCACACGGGCAGCGGGAAATCCACGCTGGTTCAGCACATGAACGGGCTGTTGCAGCCCACCTCTGGCAGGGTGATGGTCAACGGAATCGACCTTGCGGACAAAAAGACGAGAAGGGACATCCGCCGCCAGGTGGGGATGCTGTTCCAATACCCGGAATACCAGCTGTTTGAGGAGACCATCCGGGCGGACGTCGCCTTTGCCCCCAAGAATCTGGGCGTTCCTCCGGAGCAGATCGAAGACCACGTCCGACAGGCCCTGGAAAAGGTGGGCCTGCCCTATGACGAGTTCGCCGAGCGCTCGCCCTTTGAGCTTTCCGGCGGCCAGAAGCGCCGCGTGGCTTTGGCGGGGATTCTCGCCACCGCCCCTTCCATCCTGATTCTGGACGAGCCCATGGCAGGATTGGACCCCGTGAGCCGGGAGGATATCCTTTCTCTCATCAAACGGTTGAACGACGAGGGCACCACCATCGTCATGGTGTCCCACAGCATGGACGATATCGCACGGCTTGCCGACCGGGTGGCGGTGATGAACGCCGGCGAGCTGTTTGCCATCGGCACGCCGGACGAGATCTTTTCCCGTTCCGGGGAGTTGCTCGCGATGGGGCTGGACGTTCCCTATGCCTCCAGGCTTTCCGCGATGCTTCGCGAACGCGGGATGCTTGTCCCGGAGGGGCTGTATCTGAAAGAACAGCTCCGGGACTACCTGCTGGACCTCTATTCCAAAAAACACAGGAGCGGCAATGCTTAGAAACATTACCCTGGGCCAGTACTACCCCACGGATTCCCCCGTACACAGACTGGACCCCCGTATTAAAATACTTCTGACCCTGGCCTATGTGGTGCTGGTCTTCTTAGTGACCAACTGGCTGGGTTATGGCTTTTTGCTCTTAGGCATCACGTTGGCCTGCGTGCTTTCAAAGGTCCCGTTCCCCTACCTTCTGAAGTCCCTGCGGCCGTTGCGCTTCATCCTGATCTTTACCTTTGTGCTGAACCTGCTGTTCACCGGCGGGAACGAGGTCTGGCTGGGATGGTGGATTTTCCGCATCACCGCAGAGGCCTTCAACCGCGCGCTCTTCTTTTCCCTGCGCATGGTGTTTTTGGTGGCGGGAACGAGCATGCTGATGCTCACCACCTCCCCCATCACCTTGACGGACGGGCTGGAGCGCCTGCTGTCGCCTTTGAAGGTGTTCCGCTTCCCTTCCCACGAGCTGGCGATGATGATGACCATCGCCCTGCGCTTCATCCCCACGTTGCTGGACGAGGCAGACAAAATCATGAAGGCCCAGATGGCCCGGGGCGCGGATTTTGAATCCGGCAGGCTCTTTGCCAGGGCGAAGGCGATGGTGCCGCTGATGGTGCCGCTTTTTGTCAGTTCCTTCCGCCGGGCGGACGAGCTGGCCATGGCTATGGAAAGCCGCTGTTACCACGGCGGCGCAGGCAGGACGCGGATGCGGGTCCTGCGCCTGAAGTGGCAGGACCTGCTTTCCGTCGCGCTTTTAGCCGCGTTATTTGCAGTGACGATACTATGGGGATGATATGCGAAGGATCAGGCTGACCATCGAATACGACGGGACGAATTACGCCGGCTGGCAAAGGCAGGACAACGGCGTCACCATCCAAGAACTCATCGAAAACAATATTCAAAAGGTCACCGGCGAGCGGGTGACTCTGCATGGTTCCGGAAGGACGGACAGCGGGGTGCACGCACTGGCCCAGGTGGCCCATTTTGACACCAACGCCCGCATGCCGGCGGAAAAATTCTCCTACGCCCTGAACACCGGGCTGCCCCAGGACATCCGCGTCACCGACAGCCGCGAGGTATCTTTGGACTTTCATTCCCGTTTTTCCGCCAAAAAAAAGCACTACCGCTACATCATCAACAACGCTGCCCACGCCAGCGCGCTGTATCGGAACATCGAGCTGCATGTGCACAGGCCTTTGGATGTTTCCGCCATGGCGGAAGCGGCAAAAGCCCTCGTCGGCACCCACGATTTTTCCGCCTTTAAGGCGGTGGAGTGCAAGCTGAACGCCGTGCGCACGATTTATCGCTCGGAAATTTCCACCGACGGCGACCGGATTACTTACGACATCGTGGGCAACGGCTTTTTGTACAACATGGTGCGTATCATCGTGGGCACCTTGATCGAGATCGGCAAGGGCAAGCTGGAAGCAAAAGACATGAGGCGCATCCTCGAGTCCAGGGATCGGATGCAAGCCGGCCCCACAGCGCCGGCAAAAGGGCTGACGCTGGTCTGTGTGGATTATTCGGAGGACGGCCATGAAGGTTAAGGACTACATGGCGGAAGCCCTGAAAGAAGCGCGGGCCGCCCTTTTTGCCGGGGAGGTTCCCGTGGGGGCGATCATCGTCAATGACGGCGAAATCATCGCCCGATCCGGAAACCGCTGCGAACAAGACAGAGACCCCACCGCCCACGCGGAAATTCTGGCGATCCGCGAAGCTGCCCGACGGCTTGGGGACTGGCGGCTGAACGGCTGTACGATGTACGTGACCCTCGAGCCCTGCTGTATGTGCGCCGGCGCCATCAAAAACGCCCGGCTGAGCCGGGTGGTGTTCGGCGCCTTTGACCCCGTCGCAGGCTGCTGCGGAAGCCGGGCGGACATTTGCGCCCTGGGCTGCCATGCGGTCATCGTCGGCGGTATTCTCAAGGACGAGTGCGCCGCGCTCCTTGCCGACTGCTTCCAGCCGTCCCGCTGACCGCCGACCCCGCCGCCACCGAAAGGAAAAACCGGAATGAGCATCACTACCAAAATGGGAGACGCGGGCGAAACCGGCTTGCTTTCCGGCGCCCGGGTGAAAAAGAGCAGCCTTCGCGTCGAATGCCTGGGCGTTGTGGACGAAGCCGCCGCTTTTTTGGGAATTGCCCGGTGCAAGGGGCGGGGATACGTCGAAAAATGCCTTCGACTGATTCAGGCCGGGCTCTGTTCCGTGATGGCGGAACTTTCGGACGACGCGGGCATCCTCCCCGCCGAAAGGCTGGTCAACAGCACCCACACCGCGAAGCTGGAGGAGATCATCGGCTACTGCGAATCGGTCACCGGGCCGCTGAAATCCTTTGTCGTTCCCGGGGATACGCCCCTTTCCGCCGATCTTCACGCGGCGAGGACCGTCGTGCGGCGGGCGGAACGGCGGATCGTCGCCCTCCACGACGAGGAGGGACCCCTGAGGCAGGAGCTTCTTCGCTATATGAACCGGGTTTCGGATGCGCTTTTCGCCCTTGCCCGTCTGAGCGCAGAGGGTCCCCGCAGCAAGGTCACCCCCCTTTGAGGGGCGGCCTTTCGTCCGCCTTTCGGCGCCGGGACGGTTCCCCCGCATAAAAGAGGCAAGTCCGCGCGCTGCAAACGCCCTTGTGATCTGGCACAAAAAAGCTCAAGCCCCGATGTTCTCGGGGCTTTGTGAAAAGTGTTCTTACTGCGGATGGTCTGGGCCTTTGGGCTTCCTGTTCGGCCGCCTGCGCGACCTTTTTTGCTGCCCTTCGCGGGTGCGCTTTTCGCCTTCCGGTTTCGGCTTTTCCAGCTTTGGCTTTTCCGGTGCTCTGGCGCGCTGCCCCTCGGGGCGGGGCTTGGAAGCGCCTTCGGGACGACGCCTTTGCCCTTCGGAACGGGGCTTTTGCTGGGCGCGGGCTTCCTTGCCCTCTTTGGCGCCCTGCTTGCTGCGCTGAGGGGCCTTCTTGTCAATCCGATCCTTGGCGCGGGATTCTTCCTGCGTTTTGGCTCGGGGCGAAGCCTGGCGTTCCTGCCTTGCCCGAGGCCGATGCCCATCCAAGCGGCGGGATGCACCTTCTGTGCCGTTCCCCCTCCGCCTGGGGGAACCCGCCAGCTTCGGATCCGGCCGTTCCGCCAGTTCGTAAGCCTCCATGGCGGCGAACTCTTCTTCGTCGTTGGGGCCGCAACTGATGTAATCCCTGTGGATCGAGCGATTTTTTTCGTCGTATTCGTGTATGATGATTCTTGTGGCCTTGTGCTTGGGCACCGGAGCGTATTTACTGTCAAAATAATACGCCACCATATACGTGCCGCCATGAGGGGTTGCACCGATGGTAACCTCTTTGCATGGTCCGGGTGTTGCTTTGTTCATGCGTCCTCCTGGGGTCCTTCTTAAGGCTATTATATATCAATCGCGCGCCAAAGCGCAATTCAACTTTACAAATGGCGCTTTTTCGCGCAAAAAGGGGTGGAACAATGATTGGAATCATCGGCGCGGGAGCGTCCGGCATGGCCGCTGCGATTGCCGCAGCCCGCCTGGGCGCTGACGTCACCGTTTTGGAACGCGGCCCGCGAGTTGGCCGGAAGCTGCTGGTCACCGGAAACGGCCGTTGTAATATCACAAACCGCTTTGCCTCTGCCGATAAGTATTCGTCCGCTTCCCCGAATACGCTAAAAAAAATGCTGAGCAATACAACGGTGGAAGAGATCCGGCAGTTTTTCGATTCCTTGGGACTTCCCCTTCGGGAAGAGGAAGAGGGCAGATTCTATCCCCGCTGCAATCTGGCTGGCGCGGTGGTGGATTGCCTGCGGCTGTCCATGGCGGAGCTTGGGGTGGAACTACGCACCGACTGCGCGGTCGCGTCCGTCAAGAGCAAGAAGCGCGGGTTTGAAGTTTCCCTCATTTCCGGGGAATCTCTGTATTTTGACAACATCATCGTCGCCGCCGGCGGCCAAGCTGCGGAAAAAAACGGCGGTACAAGGGACGGGGTGAACATCCTGCGCGCCCTGGGCCACCAGATCCAGCCCATCGGGCCCGCCCTTTCTCCCCTTTGCACCGAGACCGAGCCCATCCGCTCCCTCAGGGGCATCCGCGCCGCCTGCGCGGTTTCTGCACTGTCTTCCGGCACCCTGCTTCGCCGGGAACTGGGCGAAGTGCTGTTTGCCGAGTTTGGCATCTCCGGCATCGCCGCCATGCAGCTTTCGACGGCCATCTCCCGGGCGAAGGGTCCGGTCACCCTTTGTTTGGACTTTTTCCCGGATCTGGACGAAGCCGAATTGCGCGATTGCCTCCTTTGGCGAAGGGACGCCTTCCCCCGCCGCCCCCTTCCCGACTGGCTGGCGGGACTGATGCACAGGAGGATCGCCGAAGTGCTATACAAGCGCTGCGGATTCCCCCTTTCCAAGATGTCCGGCAGCCTGAAGGATGCCGAAATCTCCGCCCTTGCCGCCAGCATGAAGTGTTTTTCCCTCCCATGCACGGGGGTCAAGCCCCTGTCCTTTGCCCAGGCGACAGCGGGGGGCGCAAACCTGGATGAGTTCGATCCGGCTACGATGGAATCTCGGCTGGTCAGCGGCCTTTATGCCGCAGGGGAAGTGCTGGACGCGGTGGGCGACTGCGGCGGTTTCAACCTGCACTGGGCCTGGGTCACGGGGATCACCGCTGGGCGTTCGTGCGCTTGCTGCGAATGACCGTTCGATTTTTCTTGGAAAAACCATTGAGTTGTCCAATGATTTGGTCATCTCAGCCCCAATTTTGCTTGCTTTTTTCTGGGAAATGCGATATGATGTTCGCAAACAGAGGTTCGCCGAAAATCAGTTCCGATTCTCGGCCAGAAGATAGGAGCAAAACGCATGAATCAGTGGGGTCTTTGGTTTACCTTCTTCGTTCCCGCTTTTTTGGGAGGTGCCGCGCTGGGCGTTTCGGCTATGGTGGCGCTTTATCAATACTCTGCCCGCAAAAAGAAGGCACAGCGCGCTTCCACGAAACCGGGCGTGAACGCTTCGCCTTCGGCTTGTTTTGAGCGCTGTGCCTAAAGGCTCATTTTGACTTTCTTTTTGTGGTTTTTCGGCTTGGCTCCTGCGCATACTACTATTGCGCACCCGCGCAAATCTTCTTTTGCGGAGGCTGACCGACCATGAAGAACCAACGTATAGGCTGTCGTGTCCAGAACTGTCGATACAACGAAAGAGGTGCTACTTGTGGCCTTGACTCCATCGAAGTTCGACCCTGCGACGGCTGCAGCGGCAAATCGCCCGACGACACTCTCTGCGCCAGTTTTAAGAGTAAGGTAGACTGACGCAGCAGGTCATCTGGTCCAGGCATCCTAAGAAGAGGCCCCGCGCGAGAATCGCGCGGGGTTCTTTGCATCCCACTTTTCGGCATGCGAATCCGCTTTTTTTCAGGGAAAAACCCCGGCTGCCCGCCTTTGCTTTTCTGGCATCGCGCCAGCATCCCAAATTCGACTCAGGCCTGGGATCCGGCCGTCTTTTGCGCCTTGATCTTCCTTGCCTTAATCTCGGCAAGGATCCAGATCGAAACCGGAATGATGATCTGAAAGGGTATGGCGTACAATTTATATGTTTCCAAGAACTCATACAAGTGGGTCACGGTTTCAAACAGCGTGGTGCATAGGGCCGCTGTCAGTAAGCCCATGGGCAGCACCAGCGGCTTGTGTCCGCGCAGTCCAAAAAGGTGCGTAATGCCCTTGGTGGCCGCCAAAATGCAGACCGCTATTTTTGCCACCCCGCCGATCACGTAATTAATGGACAGCGAACCCTCGATTCTCGAAACGATATCCCCCAGCCGGATCACCTTGATCGCGATGTAAGATGGGAAAAAAAGCGCTTCCAACGTGTGCGGCCCCAACAGCATCGTGTTCCGGACGTCTATGACGACCAGCGTCAAAGTTGCCAGAAGAAATGCCAGGAGATAGGATTTACATGGTTTGCGAGGTTCAATGGCTCCTTGAAACGCGCATAAGAACGTGATGATTTCCAGATAGGGAAAGGTGACAAACACATATGAGGTTTTGGCAATGGTTCCGATATCATGGGACATGATCGGCAACAACCGTGACGGCTCCATGTTGTTGATGGATAAAACCACGGTCATGGCTACCACCCCCATAAGGATCGGAAGCATGATGATCGACCACTTGCCCATGGTCTCCACGCCGCTTCTGGTCAGATAGATCACGGTCACGATCACCAGCATCATGATGGGCAGATGGGGCGTTTCGGGCATGACGCACACCGCGACGAATTCCGAAAAATCGCGCAGGACCAGTGCGCTGAGATGAAAGCAATACCACGTCATCAGGGCGATGACGATCTTCCCCGCGATTTTACCGAGGAGCATTTCCACCAGCTGGAAAAAATCCTTATCCGGAAAGAGGCGGTTCAACCGCCCCAGCATCAGAAAATAAGGCATCGAAACAGCGGCAGCCAGCAGCAGCGCGATCCAGGAATCCTGGGCCACGCCGGTATCGCCGCCTATGATGGCGGTGCTTCCGATCAAAAACAGGGCCACAAGGCATGTGATTTGCCTGGGGGTCAGCAGTTCCTTTCTCATCAACCAAACCTTTCATAACATCTCACTGGGCATTTGGAAAAATCGCGCTCACGATGTTTTCGATGGCATCGGAGACGCTGGGAACCTTGACGTTCAAGCTGTGCAGGAGCAATCCAACAAAGCTGATGGCAAGGATGGTCACATACACGGCCCGCTCTTTGAATTCCCAGTCTTTTTGCGCGGGAATCAGGTCAAATAGTATCACGAAGGCGAAGATCATCAAAACGATAATCGTAATCATTCTGTGCCCCCTTCACGACTTGCTGAGCGCCGCGGTGTTGACGATATGGACTTCGGTTTCAACCTCCACCTGAATCGTTTTAAACATGCTGTCCCATCTGTGTTTGAGCTGTTCCCACAGCCGGAAGTCCTTTTGATGAATCAGGCTGCCGAAACCGAAAATATCCGCGCCGTATTCCGACTGCACTTTTTCGATCGTGTCCATGATATCCTTTTTCAGCTTTTTGGCGGCTAACTCCTGCAACTCTTCAAGTTTGTCCGTGTCCAGCTTGACGTTGGGGTTCATCAACTCGCCCAGGAAGCAGTACGCTTTCACCTCGACGCGAATACTGACCTTCCCGTCTTTGTTGACCACAGACCTTTTGGTTTGCGTCTCTTCAATCTCCAGGGTTACGTCATCCTCCCCATGCCCTTTGGATGAAAAGGTGAGTACACCTCCATCCACAGAGCCGACGCAAAAGAGGTAGCCCTTGGACTCCTGCGGTGTGAGGAAGCCCACCAGCCTCCTGTCCTTAAACACCGCAATGCCATGCGACTCGCAGATGGTCTCCCCGCTATTCTGGGAGGTGCGCACCGCCGCCAGGGCAAGGTCTTTTCCCGGGGTGTGGATCGTATCGTACGCGTTATACACCTCGACAGCCACAGTGGATGCGGTAATCGAGTTGTCGTTCTCAAGGATCTTCTGCAACTTCATGGATATGAGGCTCTCATCGACGCCTCCCGACTGCAGAATATCCTGCGCGGACCGTTCCTGGGAAACCGCCAGATACATCGTCTCTCGGGCTTCGCCGTCCCGCATGAACCAGTCCAGGATGTATCCGATATCATCTTCCCTCGCGATGTCCTTGCTGATGATCACCAATTGGCTATGGGCGAAATAGAGTTTGTTCTTGATCTTCTGTTTCGCCGCTCGGATCGCTTCAAAAAGGGTGCTGCCTTCGGATTCCAGAAGTTTGCTTTTGGGCCCCTCTTCCTTTATGGAGAGGGAAATGTCCACGATCTCAAAGGTGAGGAGGTATTTGCCGGATTCGTCAGCTCTGTCGATGGCAACTCCTGCGACTATGGCCATCTCATCCAGGCCGCGGTAACTCCAGCATCCCGCCAGCGAAAGCACGAACAGCAAAACAAGGGCCAGGCAAACGCATTTTTTAACCACGGCGGGCTCCCTTTCTGTTCTGTCGAATGCGGTTCGCCGCAAAACCGGGGCGACGGATCATCTGCCACCAGGGCGCCCGAATGAACGTGTCCTTCACATTCTGGTACTGGAGCTTTTTGCTCAGCATGACGTGGGGTACCCCGCAGGAATAGAGGTTCAACAGATGGGTAATCACGCAGCTGGCGCCCACCAAAAGGCCATAAAAGCCAAACATCGTGGACAAAAGAAGTAGTCCCATCCGAAGATAGACCGCCGGCGCGTTCAGCTTGGGCACCAACAGTCCGGTGATGCTGGTCAGCGCGACAACGATCACCATAGGAGCGGCGACAAGCCTTGCCTCCACCGCCGCCTGACCCACAACCAATGCGCCGACGATGCTCAGCGCTTCACCGATGGTCGAAGGTACCCTGGCGCCGGTTTCCCTCAGGATATCAAACAGGATCAGCATAATGAACACTTCAAGGGCTGCAGGCAGGGGAACGCTATTCCTTTCCGCCGCGATGCTGAGAAACAGCTGCAAGGGATACATTTCGTGGTGGAAAGCGGCAATGCTGATATACAGCGCCGGCACAGATATGGTGAGCAAAAACCCGAGGATGCGCAGCACCCTGGAAAAGGAAGCGTAATAAAAGTTCAGGTAGTAGTCTTCGCCGCTCTGAAAATTCTCGATAAACAGATACGGTACGGTCAGAACAACGGGGGTACCATCCACAAAAACTGCGATGCGTCCCTCCAGCAGCTTTCCCATGACCACGTCCGGGCGCTCGGTATAACCGATGGTGCGAAAAGGCGACCAGGGCGCTTCGTCGATCTGCTCGTTGATGTAGTTCACGTCCAGAATGCCGTCAATCTCAATGGCCTGCAGCCTGGATAGCAGTTGATCCAGAACCTTTTTATTCACGATGCTTTCCATGTAACACACATAAACCTTGGTCCTCGTGCGGGTGCCAAGGGTCATGGATTTCATCTTCAGATCGGAGGTCAGCGCCCGGCGCTGGATCAGCGAAAGGTTTCCACATAGCGATTCTGTGAAACCTTCCCTGGGACCGAGCAGCACCTTTTCGTTCTCCGGCTCTTGGACCGACCGAATCTGGAAGGCCTTTGTGTCCAGCAAAACGGCCTCGTCCTGCCCGTCGATGAACAGGATGGTGTTTCCATAGGCCACAGCTTCTATGATTTTCTGCACCTGCACGGTTTTTTGGACTTCGCAGACCTGCACGATGCGACTGATCACCGTATCCACAAAATCTTCGCCCTTCAAAGGCGTCACCTGGGAGAGCATGAGGGGCTTGATCAGGTTTTCGTTGATGGCGTCTGTGTTGACCAAGCCGTCGGAATAAAAGATGCAGTAGCGCAGGTTTTCGTCGAAATTGTTCACAATCCACCTGCTTCGAAGGATGTCAACGTCCTTGAAAAGCTCTTCCATCAACCGGATATTCTTTTTCAGCGAGCGTGTCAGGACCTGCTCTTTCGCTTCCCCTTCGGTCCCTTTGACCCCACTTTGGGGCCAGTTCTTCTTTTTCCTAAAAAGCCCGAACATTCAGCGCTCCATTCCAAATGATATGTGTTAGGAATTCCCTCTCTCTCTTGGGAATATGCACCGCAAAGGGGCGTGTCCGCCGCCCGCGGCTGCGGGCACAGAACCCATTTTCCCGCGCACGCGCCGCATATCAAGGCCGCTGAACAGGCCGCCATGAACCAGCCAAAACGAAAAAACAGCCCGCAGGCTGTTTTTCTTCGGTTCTTTTTACCGCCGGTCCATGCGGCGCAAAAGGCGATCAGCCCTGGGCGTCAAAATCCTCAAACACCCAGGCGGTCAGCTCGTTTAGCGAGGGATGGATCACCATGGAATCGTTGATGGGCTCATAGGTGCCTACTCTGGGGCAGAGGCGCCTCAGCACTTCGATTTCCTTCGAATCCCCCAGGTTTTGGAGCTTTTTTTGGCACTCGTATCCCGCGTTCATCAGGTACACAAAGGGCTGCACCAACACGGCTGCCTGGGGCCCGACGATGTGCACACCCAGGATTTTTCTGTCCTCTCCCACGATCATCTTGACAAAGCCATTGTCATCGCCGTCTTCCTCATACCCCATCGAGATGCCGCCCACCACTTCGGAATAGTAGTTGACGGCAACCCTGTACGGCACACCGCGCTCTTTCAGCTCCTTCTCGGTTCTGCCCACGCGGGCCACCTGGGGATGGGTGAAGATCGCCCAGGGTACGGCATCATAATTCGCTTCCCTTTTTTCCCCTTCGTGGAAAAGGTTCTTTGCCAGGACCTGCGCCTCGTGATTCGCCTTGTGCCGAAACTGGTATTTTCCGTTGATGTCCCCGATCGCCCAGATGTGTTTCTGGGAGGTCTCGAGGCAACCGTTGGTGATGATGTAGCCGTTTTTGTCCGTTTCCACCCCGGCTTGGTCCAGCGCAAGGGTGTCCCCGTTGGACCGGACGCCGGAAGCGACGAAGATTTCCTCGCATTCGACGGTTTGCATTTCCTTGGTGACGCGATTTTCCACCATCACCTGCTTCAAGCCCCCGTTTTGGGTTACCGACAGGATGGAGCTGTCCGTCAGGATCTGGATGCCGTTTTTTGCGAATTGGTTTGCCACAAAGGCGGAAATTTCCGGTTCTTCCTTGCTCAAAATCCTTCCGGAACGCGCGATGATGGTCACCTTGGTGCCAAATGCGGAAAAGATATGCGCAAATTCCGCGCTGATGGCGCCGCTGCCGATGATAGCGAGGCTTTTCCAGGGTTTTTGGGGGAACTTTTCGCCGAAAAAGGTTTCAGAGGTGACGTATCCCGCCTCCTCCAGGCCGGGAATGGAAGGAACAAAGCTTCGCGCTCCTGCGGCGATCACGAATTTTTCCCCGTAAATCACATCCTCCGGCCTGCCGTCGGCATAGCGGACCACCAGGCTGTTTGGCCCGGTGAAGAACCCGCTCCCCTTGTATACCGTCAGATTGGGGATGTTTTCCAAATCCTGTTCGATCAGGCTATGGTAGCCGATTTGCTCCCACATCCTGCGGGAAATGGTCTCCCAGTCGATCTGAGGGCGACCTGCCCGCACCCCGATTCTTTCGGATTTTTCGATCTCCCGGATCAGATCGGCGGGATAGACCAGCATCTTGGACGGGATGCAGCCCTTGGTCAGGCAGGTGCCCCCGAACTTCCCTTTTTCCACGATGGCGCAGTTGTACCCCTGCTTGACGGCCTCTTCCAGCACCATCAGCCCCGAACCGCTTCCGATGACGACGATATCGTATTTCATGACGCGCCTCCTCGCTCCAGCATTTTCAATTATGAAGGACATTGAACTGTCTTATGTTAAAGTGATCCATGGCCTCGCGTACGCCATGAGTATGGATAGTCTATAAAAGAAAGGGGGCGATGTCAAATCCTTGAAGGATGGGAAAAAAGCGGACCCGCCTTCTTAACCGGCAGACAGGGCAAGCCAAAACAGCGCTGCAGTCTGCTCGACAGCGGCGCTGTTTGCTTTTTGCCCAGGGTTTGCAAAAGCGGATGGACCTCACTCCACAAGGGGCTGGCAGTCCGGGCACCAATACACACTGCCCCCCAGATATGCCGCTTTTTGAATGGTCGCGCCGCACACGGGGCAGGGTGTGCCCGCTGTATTCCTGCTCAACAGGGTTCTGTATCCCCCTGGATTGCCGTAAAGGTCCCTTTCGGTGTCGCGGCCGTTTTGCCGGGTCATTTCGGAAAGAGTTTCCTGGATGGAGTTGAACATGCCATCGTATTCTTCCCCGGAAACCGTACCCATCTTCCGTTTGGGGTGGATTCTGGCGCGAAACAGAATGTCCTGCAACACGCCGTTGCACAGCCCGGGGATGCGCTGCTTCGTGGCGAGGAACGCCTTAGCGGACAGCTTTTCTGTGCCGCTTTCGCGGAGGGCGGCAAAATACCCCCGGTGGAAGGCGTCGGTCAGCGGCTGGGGCTTCTCCTTTGCGACGAGGTAATACTCGTTCTGGTACTGCCCATCCTCAAAGGCAACGACGGGGCCGTACATCTGGATGGTGCAAACCAGGGCGCTTCCATCCTCCAGAACGAGCAAAAGCTGGTGCTTTGCGGGGGCCTCGCCCGCGTCGCTGAAGTAGCGCAGATTCGCCCCTTCCCCTAAAACGATCCGGCAGTTCTCCGCCGCAATTTCCACCATCGCGCCAAGTCCGGTGCATTCTTGGATCACTTTCCCGGTCAAAAGGGCGGAGTATTCCGCCGGGTCGCCATGATAAAACGCGAATTTGTGGGGGGAATGATTCGCCACCACCCGGTTGATGCGCTTGCCGCCCACACTTTCGTTCAACTGCTTGGCGAGGGTCAGGGTTTCGGGAATCTCCAGCACGGTTTTATCCTCCTGTATTGTTTGATGAAAAGGCCGTTCAATTTCGGAAGAATCCAGATGGTACGGCATGTCGCGCATTTGCCTGAACTGCGTCACCCGCTACATTTCCTTCGGATCGCAGGTTCCAGTTGCACTTTCGCAGAAAAACCGAGCAACGCCAGGGCATTTTCTGTTGAACAATTTTATCACAGAAATAACCTGAATCCAATTATTTCTTCCCAAAAATAGAATCATTCCGACCGCTTGGTGGAATCGGCGGTGCTTCGGGTAAAAAGCATGGCGTTCGTCGATTTGATTTTAATTACAACCGATTTCCCCGGAAAGAGACTTGCTTTTTTAGCCCCTGAAGAATATAATTAAAAATGCTTGTATCGGCTATTGTTGCATCATTGGCAAACGCCGTTACTTGCCAACTGCATACGGAGGGATATCGAAGTGGTCATAACGGGGCTGACTCGAAATCAGTTTGCGCGCAAGCGCACGTGGGTTCGAATCCCACTCCCTCCGCCAAAAACCCGCTGAAATCCTTGGATTGAGCGGGTCTTTTTTTTCTGGCTTTTTCCGGCCTGCCCAAAGAGGTGGGCCTGGTTTGTTGTGACACGGGATGATTCGCACAAGAGTTCGGTTAGTTTTTTTTCGCATTATTGCGCATGGTGTCCATATCTTTGTACAATTCTTCTGATATGATGAACATGACGATACACCCAGTCAACGCAGCGACTGTGAAGGGAAGAAAAACATGCCCATTTTCGGCGATCTTTTCGATTTCGACGACGACGGTATGCTGAATGAAGTCGAACAGGCGGCAGAGTTGATCACCCTGGACAGGGTGATGGAAAGGGTCCGATCTACCGACGAA
>JBMNTV010000043.1:0-17769 GCA_050945915.1 Christensenellales bacterium | reverse complement strand
GTGCGAGGATTGCGGCGAACTCTGCGGAGATGATGTGGACTGCCGGGTATGGGTCTACAATGGCGTGGAATACACCATACCGCCGAAAGAGATGATCGTGGACGCCATTCTCAGGGGAGTATACGGCAGCAAGCAAAGCTGCCAGGAAGCTGCGGAATATTCCCTTCCGCCGAATCTGGAAAAGTACTTTGCCGCAAAAGCGATCAAGGACAGCAAGACTGGGAAAACCGGTCAAAAGCAGGGAGATTCCACAATGAAGAAAATGAAGATATTCGAGCCGGCCATGTGCTGCCCAACAGGCCTTTGCGGCGTGGGGATTGATCCCGAGCTGCTGCGTATTTCCACTGTACTCAACACGTTGAAAAACAACGGCGTTGTGGTAGAACGCTTTAATCTGAACAGCGCTCCGATGGAGTTTATCACCAACAAAGCCGTTAGCGAATACATCAACGCCCACGGCGCCGAGGGCCTTCCCGTCACCGTTTTGGACGGTGAGATCGTCCTGGCCGGCCGTTACCCCACCAATGAGGAATTTGCGAAGCTCCTCGACCTTCCCGAAGACACGCTTACCGCAGGCAGCAGGAAGGTGCGCATTAAAAAGATGCCCACCAAATCCGACTGCGGCTGCAAGGGAGGATGCTGCTGATGACGCCTTTTGATCCGATGACCATACCGCTGACCAAGTACCTGTTTTTCACAGGGAAAGGCGGCGTGGGAAAAACCTCTGTTGCCTGTGCCACCGCGGTGACGCTTTCGGACAGCGGGAAACGGGTGCTGCTGGTCAGCACCGACCCTGCGTCCAATCTGCAGGACGTGTTCGGGGTGGACCTAAAAGCCGGCAGGGTAGCAATCGAAGGTGTTCCCAACCTCGTGGTCGCCAACATCGACCCTGTGCAGGCGGCGGCGGATTACCGGGAAAGCGTGATCGCGCCTTATCGCGGCAAATTGCCGGACGCGATCATCGCCAACATGGAGGAGCAGCTTTCGGGTTCCTGCATCGTCGAAATCGCGGCGTTCAACGAATTCTCCGGCTATCTCGCCGACGAGTCCTTAAGAGCGGAGTACCACCACATCATCTTTGATACCGCTCCCACCGGGCATACCCTGCGGATGCTCCAGCTTCCCTCCGCGTGGAGCAACTTTATCAGCGAAAATACCCATGGCGCGTCCTGTTTGGGGCAGCTTTCCGGATTGGAAAGCAAAAAGGAGGTCTATAAAAGCGCTGTCAACACCCTCGCCGACGGCGCGCAGACGACTCTGGTGCTTGTGGTCCGACCGGAGGAAACCCCCATCAAGGAAGCCGAGCGGTCTTCCCGTGAGCTTTCCGAGCTGGGCATAAACAATCAGATGCTGATCGTCAACGGCCTGCTGACCGCGCATGACGACGCCCTGTCCGAAAGCCTGTATCAGAAGCAGCAGCGGGCGCTTTCCGCGATGCCGGAGCAGTTGCGGTCGCTGGATACGTATACTGTGCCTATGCGCGCTTATAACATCATGGGATTGTCCGGCGTCAGGGATTTTTTGACGGTGGATCGCGTGTCGCCAGGCAAAGAAAAGCTCCGCGTAGAAGTTCTGCCGCGGCTTCAGGATGTCGTCGATGATTTGCACCGCTTTGGGAAGAAGGTCATTTTCACCATGGGAAAGGGCGGCGTGGGCAAAACCACCATCGCGGCGGCGATCGCCCTCGGGCTGGCGAAAAAGGGCCAGAAAGTTCATCTCGCGACAACGGACCCCGCCGCACACCTGAAGTTCGTGCTGGATGCGCACAGCGGCGTCACCATGAGCCATATCGACGAACAGGCGGAACTTCGCAGATATCAGCAAGAAATCCTTTCGAAAGCGCGGGAAACGATGTCCGAGGACGACGTGGCTTACATCGAGGAGGATCTGCGCTCGCCCTGTACGCAGGAGATCGCTGTTTTTCGCGCCTTTGCGGAAATTGTCGACAAGGCGGAAGAAAGTACGGTGGTCATCGACACCGCGCCCACAGGACACACGTTGCTTTTGCTGGACGCCACGCAGAGCTACCACCGGGAAGTCAAGCGGACGCAGGGGGAGGTGCCGGAATCCGTCAAGAAGCTGCTGCCCCGCCTGCGCAACGCGGACGAAACAGCGGTCATACTGGTGACCCTTGCGGAAGCCACGCCGGTATATGAAGCGCTGCGCCTGGAAGAAGACCTGAAGCGCGCAGGGATCGCGGCCAAATGGTGGGTGGTCAACGCGTCCATGCTGAAGACCAAAACCACCAATGCCCTTCTCAAGGCAAAGGCCAGCAACGAGATCCCGTGGATCAATCACGTGGATGCGCACGCAAAGGGCAAATTTGCGGTGATCGCCTGGAGCGCGGATGAAATCAAGGGGGAGAGGTTGCTGGCATTGTAAAAGACGGATAAAACTTCGGTGACATTTCTCCTGAAAAAAAGCCGCCTTCCATGGCGGCTTTCCTCGCTTATGTCGCGGTATACCGTACAATCGCGCATGCCCCATACTCTACCTGGGGAGCCGAACCGCATCCACGACCACGAGGTGGACAGCATACTCCCGTCGGGGTCAACGGATGGCGCGGCAGCAACTATGATGCATTTGACCGCGCCATCCGTTGTGGAAAAAGTAGTGGCGTTGGGTCTGTGTATAACGGAGAGGGGATTGCTTATTTTGTCATGGGAACGATGCGTTTTTCAATCCTCTCTGTTGGCGTACCCGTTGCAGCATATGAAGTCGCATTTTTAAAGATGTGTTGGTTCGTTGACTGAGGAAGTCGCTTCTTCTTTGCAGGTTCAAGCCCCAAGGGAGCCAGCGCTACGGATATCATCCTTCCGATTACTTGCTTGACGGTATCATTCGTGATATCAAGATCGCATTGAGGCTGTGATGCGCAGAAATCAATAATCTGTGATGCGATTGCCACAAGTGCTGGGATATCGGAAGCCGATAGATCAGCCATTTTGATCCGATTTTGTTCATCCCAGATGATGTTGTCGTAAATCAATCGGGCTGTCTGGCCATCCTTTACGACCGAACAAGTAGGGTGTGTTTTGACGAAGTCATCAAAAGTCATGTTATAGAACCTCCATAGTATTACTGGGACGTAAAATGATATCTTTGATGCAAGGGTAACATATTACGTCCCAGGCGTCAAGACCCATTTTGTAAGAATCTTGGATACAGTTGGAGTCCGAAAATATCAGAAACATAAGCATTATGAATTTGCCACAAGAAAGAGCTGTTGAAGCTGCTGAAGCCGAAGATTTATTGATTCAAGGGTGGTAAAAGTATGATAGGGTGTCCAACTGCGGAAAGTCAGACAAAGATAAACCACCACCATGCCCCGGATTTGTATTATAATTGTATGGAAATTAACAAACTGGGCAGGTGTACGATGAATCTGAAGAAATTTGAGTACTTTCTTTCCGTTGCGGAACTGTTGAACTTTACGCGGGCCGCCGAGCGCCATTTTATCTCCCAGACCGCCATGAGTCAGCAGATTGCGTCCCTGGAGAGCAAATTTGGCGTACAGCTGTTGACGCGGGATACCAAAAACGTCGCTCTGACTGACGCTGGCCGTTGCCTGAAGCAACAGGCGGAGGCGCTTCTCGCGGTTTACCATCACCTCTGTCAGGAGATGGAGAATTACTCCAACAAAAACAGGGTGGTGACCATCGAATATACCGGCCCGATCGAACAGGCGCTGATCAAAAAGGCGATGGAGCGCTTCCAGGGAAGCAAAGAACATAGAATTGATTTTCGTTACAAAGGTCAATCTGCCGCGCGCATGGATCTCAAATCCGGCGCTTGCGATGCGGTAATTTCCGTAACTTCGGAGTTCGCCGACGATCCCGACATAGCAAGGAAACTCCTAGCGCGCAATCCCATCAGACTGGCCATGTCTGTTGACCATCCTCTCGCCCAAAGGAGCGCGCTTTCCCGGGAAGAACTCCGGGGGGAACGCTTTATCATCCTGACGCCGGGGGCCGCCCAGCAGGGCAACGCCATCGTGACCGAACTGCTGGAGCGTCAACTTGGCGTTTCCAAATCCAGAATTGTCCAGGTCGATAATATCGAGACCCAGCTGTTGCAGATCTCTTTGGGTGTGGGGATTTCCCTGCTTCCGGACACCAAAGAGCTCCGGGATTATGGGATCACCTTTGTTCCCTTATCCGGCAGGCAATTATGGCACGAAGTGTATTTTTTGTATTCCCGGAACTCCCCCGTCGCCGATGTGCTGGCGCGATTTTTGGAGAATTTATAACAAATACTTATAAATTAATTGTGTTTTGTAATTTGATTATCAAAGTGAAAACTGCTAAAATAGAAGTGGCAAACGAGGGCTTGCCCCTTGCACCGCATTTCAAATGACAAAACTGGAGGAGGACTGGCATGAAACGATTTTTTAGTGTGCTCTTGTGTTTGATGCTTGCTATGAGCATGTTCGCCTGTTCGGCACCCGCAGACACGCCGAGACAAGTGGCCGAAGGCGACCTGACAACACAGGTGCTGGTCGTTGGTTCCGGCCTTGCTGGCCTGGCCACTGCGGTTTCCGTCCGCGAGCAAGTCGCGGAATGTATTGTGGTCGAAAAGATGTCCATGACCGGCGGAACTTCCCGGCTTTCGGGCGGAGGTATCGCTGCCGCAGGTTCCAAACTTCAGAAGGCGCTGGGTATCGAAGACAGCCCCGAGGCTTATGTGAAGCAGTGGATGGAATTCCAGGCCATGACCCGTCGCGAAGGCATGGAGAATCCCGACGAAGCCCGCTGCCTGTTCATCGCCAAACAGGGGAGCGACATCATCGACTGGTTGATGAGCTATGGTTATGAGTTTGGCAACCCCACCAGCTTCGGCCTGATTGAGGGGGTGGACAGGTTCCATTATCCCAACAATCTGCCGGAAGGCCAGGTCGGCAAAATGACGGAGGTCGCGGAAGAACTTGGCGCCACCATCCTGCTGGATACCCGCGCCACCAGCCTGATCGTTGAAAACGATAAAGTCGTCGGAGCGACGGTTACCCAGAAGGACAAGACCTTCAATATTTACGCGGATGCCGTCGTGCTGGCTACGGGCGGTTATTCGCAGAACGAGGAGCTGATTGCGGAGCTGACGCCGGAAAACTCGAACACCCTTCACGCGGCCTCCCCCGGGAGCACGGGTGACGGGCTGATCATGGCGCGGGAGATCGGCGCGGCCCTGTATAAAAACCAGTGGCTCATGGGTCTTTCTTACGCGGTTTCCGCGGATCACTCGAATACGCTGAACAACCTGGGAGGCCCCTGGACCATCAACATGATGGTGGACAAAACCGGTACGCGGTTCATGAACGAGTTCAGCCATCCGACGGCATACACCATGATGATCACCCGGAATGCGGGGCCTTACTACTCGATCTACGATTCTTCTGACGCAGACAATGCCGCGATCCTGACCGAGAACGAAGGAAGCGAATACCTGATCAAGGGTGAGACGCTGGAAGAGCTCGCCAAAAATGCAGGGTTTGATGTGGATGCCTTCCTCGGCTTTGTGGAGGATTGGAACAACGGCATCGACGCGGGCCAGGATTCCTTTGGCGCGCGAATTGACTACATGTCCAAACTGCAGACCGGGCCTTTCTATGCTGTGCGTATGACACCTCAGAACATGGACTCCATGGGCGGTATTGTCACCGATTTGGAAGCCAGGGTGCTGCGCGAGGACGGCTCGGCGATAGCAGGGCTCTATGCCGCGGGCGCGATTTCCAACGGCGCATTGTACGACACCGCATACATGTCCGGATCCGCTGTTCTGAACTGCTATGTGATGGGGCGCATTGCCGGTCGCAACGCTGCCGCGGACGCGAAATGATAACGAACCGTTCGATCAAGAGGAGAGGGCTTCTTTGGCCCTCTCCTTTCATGATTACATAATCTTTTGAACTTTGTGGCGTTGGGTTCTGGTCGTCGGCTTCCATCCTGTCTACCCATGCAAAAGTTCAACGCATGCATAGCAAAACAGCCGCTATGCACAGCGTGAGGACTGGCGCCGCGGGTAAGGAAACCCTTACTATTCCGAAAGCTCGTTTTGCCGAAATGCGCCGGGCATAGCCTCACCCATTCCGGGCAAAACTAGGGCAGAGGTGAATGAAATGAGTCCCAAGTGGAAGCGGATCCCCGTAGACGGGGAGTTGGACAGGCCGATCTCGGATGCCTATCCGGTCATCGACAACGACCTTGCCCGGGACAACATGGAAAACGACCTGCCCAACGCCGATCTGCAAGATCTCTAATCCATACCGCCCCTCCCATGGGGCGGTTGATTCTTTTAGCCCTTTGCTTGCGTTTTTTGCGCGTGGCCCGAAAGATGCAGCAATCATATTTGAAAAACACACGAGAGCCCAAGAAGATCATAAAAACAACCAAAACAAAAAAGGACGAAAAAAAGCAGCGCAGAAGCGCTGCTTTTGATTTGCGTTGGCGTTTCAATCAGTCCCCCAGGACGGCGGTCACCTTTTGCAGGTTTTCCGGAATCTCGATGTGCTGGGGGCAATGCTCCACGCATTTTTTGCAGGAAATGCAGGTCGATGGCCTGCCCTCCTCGATCCGGCTGTATTTGCGTTTTGCCCTGGGCTTGTCGTCAAAGAGCAGAAGCTCGTTATAAATCTCAAAAGCGCCGGGAATGTCGATTCCCTGGGGGCAGGCGTCCACGCAATAGCGGCACTTGGTGCAGGGAATGACGGGCACCTCGTTCAAAAGCCCGACGACTTTTTGGATGACCTTGCGCTCCTCCTCTGAAAGGGGGACAAAATCCGCCATATAGGAGGTGTTATCCAGCATCTGCTCCAGGTTGGACATGCCCGAAAGCACGGTAACCACACCGGGGAGGGAAGCCGCAAAGCGCACCGCCCAGGAAGCGACGGAAGCCTTTGGGTTGGCGTCCAGGAAAACCTTTCGCATTTCGGGGTTCAGAGTTGCCAGCGCGCTGCCCTTGACGGGCTCCATGACGAGAATGGGCTTGTTGTGCTTTCGCGCCACCTCGTAGCAACCCCGGGACTGGACCGTGGGGTTTTCCCAATCCGCGTAGTTGATCTGCAGTTGCACCACCTCGGTTTCCGGATGTTCGGTGAGGATTCTGTCCAGCACCTCGGGGGTGTCGTGGAAGGAGAAGCCGAAGTGGTGAATCAGTCCTCGCTCTTTCAGCTTTTGGACGAAATCCCAGGCGCCAAGGCGCAGGCTTTTTTCATAAAATTCCGCATTCAGGGAGTGCAAAAGATAAATATCGAAGTACCCCGCTCCCGTGCGGCGGAGCGATTCGTCGAAAATCTCCTGCATTTCCTCCGGCTTTTCCGTATCCCAGAAGGGGAGCTTATCCGTCAGCCAGAAGGACTCCCTGGGGTAACGATCCACCAGGGCGGCCTTGGTGACGCGCTCGCTCTCGCCGTCGCCGTACACATACGCGGTGTCGTAATAGTTGAAACCGCGCTCCATAAAAACGTCCACCATGGCTTTGGTCTGCTCAAGGTCGGTTTTGCCGTGAATCCTTGGCAGGCGCATCATGCCAAAGCCGAGCTTTTTCGAATGATAACCAAGACTGTTGTTCATTTGATACTCCTTTGGTATTCTTGTGCCTTCCGCCGCGATTCCTAATGGGCATCCCGCCATGCCTCGCTCCCCGCGCGTTGCGCTTTGGGGTCTTGCGTCAAAGGGGATGTTCAGCCAGCCGGAGCAGCCTGCCAAAATCCCCGAAAAAGGCGGAAAGCCATCGCGCGCTCACAGGTAAAACGGCGGGGGGCCCCTTGATGCGAATGCTAGACCTTCGAGAAGGGAGAGGCTTCCAGCTCGTTGATGACGGTGGAAACAGCCGCTTCGACGCTGCCCTCCCTGAAGGGATTGTGAAGGTTTGCGACTTCCAACAGCTCGAAATAGCCCTTGCTCCCGCCGGCGCGGCACAGCCTGTAATAGTCCTCCCAGGCGAGCTTGGGGTCCTTTTTCATGCGGCCGTAAAGCTCAAAGGCGCAAATCTGGGCGAGGGCGTAATCGATATAATAGAAGGGATAGAGGAAGATGTGCTGCTTCTGCATCCAAAAGCCGCCCTCTTCCAGGAAGGTGTTGCCGTCATAGTCCCGCCAGGGCTGGTACTTCCTTTCGATTTCCCGCCAGACCTGCCTGCGCTCCTTGGCGGACATTTCCGGCTTTTCGAACACCCTGTGCTGGAATTCGTCCACAGAAACGAGGTATGGGATGACGGTCAAGGCAGAGGCAAGGTGGGCATAGAGATACTGGTCCGCCTTTTCGCCGAAAAACTTTTCCATATAAGGATAAGCGAAATGCTCCATAGCCATGGAGTGGATCTCGTTGATCTCGCTGGTGGAGCCGCGGATCGCCATAATGGGCAGGGTGCGGGAGGCGACATAGGCCTGGAACGCGTGGCCCGTCTCGTGGGTTAAAACGTCCACGTCTGCGCTGGTGCCGTTGAAGTTGGAAAAGATGAAGGGCGCTTTGTAGGCTCTCAGGAAGGTGCAGTAGCCCCCCATGTGCTTGTTCGGCCTGGTGACCAGGTCAAATAGCTCGTGTTCCATCATGAAATCAAAGAATTCGCCGGTTTGGGGGGAAAGATCGCGATACATCTCGCCCGCGGCGTTCACCAGGTATTCCATGTCGCCGATGGGCGTGGCGTTGCCTTCGGGGAAGACCAGGGATTCGTCGTAACACCGGAGCTTGTCCACCCCCAGGCGGCGGCGCTGAGTCTCAAAAATGCGCTCGCAGGCGGGAACGATCACCTTTTGGACCTGTTCGCGGAAGGCCGCGACGTCCTTCGCCTTGTAATCGAAGCGGTTTTTGATCAGATAGGCAAGCTCGGTGTAATCCTCAAACCCGAGCTTTTTCGCCATGCGCACCCGGATGCGGACGAGCTGGTCATAAATATCGTCCAGCTTTTCGGAAACGCTCTCATAAAGATTCGCCCAGGCCACAAAAGCCTCCTTGCGCTCTTTGCGGTCGGTGCTTTGCATGTGCTTCAAAAGGCCGTAGAAGTTGCAGGTTTCCCCGCGGAATTCCACCGAGCAGGCGGCAACGGTCTTGGAATACTCCTGTTCCAGGTTGCTTTCTTCCACAAGGTCTTCGGCGATCTCCTCGCTCATGATCCTCTGGGCATTTTCCGCCTTTTTGATGAAGATGGAACCAAACTCTTCGGCAAAGGCGTCCTTGAAGGGCGATTGGGTCAGCGCTTGCGAAGCGCGCTTCAAAACCAGCCGATATTCCGGCATTACCGAATGGATGTAGCTGATCTCGCCGTCGTAAAAGGCGTCAGAGGTATCCATCGTGTTCCGGATGCTGGCGAGGGTGAACATCGTGGAGTATTGGGCGTCCAGCTCCTCAAAGCGCAGATAATGCTCCCGGGCTTCTTCATAAGAAGAGGCGTTCAGAAACTCGTCGATGCTGGCGTTGAGCGCCTGTTTGACAGCTTCCATGTCCGGGCGCACATACTGAAGTTGCGGGAATTTATCCATCATTTCCTCCTGGTTTTGTGCTTGTTTCAATACTAATGCGGAAAATGCCTTCCGTCAACACCGGTTCCCGCCAAAAAGCCGCCCCCGGCGGATGGCCGGAGGCGGCTTGCAGCGATGCGCAATCAGAACCGGGAGCGCTCCACATAGGTGGTGTGCAACAGTTCGTGGGCTTTGTGGCTGTTGGGTTTGCCCAAATACTCCTCATACAGCTTGAGGACGGAGGGGTTCTTGTGGGACTTCCGGATGGGCATCTGGCGATCCACGTCATAGGTGGCCCTGGCGCGGGCGGCCTTGGGATCCACGAAGTAGCGGGTCAGCGCATCCACGATGGGCTGGCCGCCGCCGGTGACGCAGCCGCCCGGGCAGCCCATGATCTCGATGAAGTGATAGTCCTTCTCGCCCGCCTTGATGGCGTCCAGGAGTTTCGCGGCGTTCGCCGTTCCGTGGGCGATGGCTACGCGGATTTCCGTCGGTTTGCCGTCGATGGGCAGCGTGACGCTTGCTTCCTTGATGCCCTCGATGCCGCGGACCGCGTTGTATTCGATTTCTTCCAAGTCTTCGCCGGTCAGAATGTCCGCCACGGTGCGCAGCGCGGCCTCCATCACGCCGCCGGTCACGCCGAAGATCACGGCAGCGCCGGTGGAATCGCCCAGCATGTCGTCGAACTCCTCGTCCGGCAGGTTGACGAAGTCGATGGCGGCCTGCTTGACCATTTGGGCGAATTCCCGGGTGGTCAGGTTGGCGTCCACGTCCCGATAATCGTCGCGGCCCATTTCCGGGCGGATGATTTCGAACTTTTTGGCGGTGCAGGGCATGACGGAAACCACGAAGATGTCCTTCGGGTCCAGACCGTTCTTCTCGGCGAAATAGGTCTTGGTCAATGCGCCCTGCATCTGGTTCGGGCTCTTGCAGGTGGAAAGGTTGGGGATAAACTCGGGATACTCGTGCTCGCAGAACTTGATCCAGCCGGGGGAACAGGAGGTGATCATGGGAAGCACCCCGCCCGTGGTCAATCTGGTCAAGAGCTCGGTTCCTTCTTCCATGATGGTGAGGTCTGCGCCAAAGTCCACGTCAAACACGCGGTCTGCGCCAAGGCGGCGCATGGCTGCCACCATCTTGCCTACGGCGGGGGTGCCGATGGGCATGCCGAACTCCTCGCCGATGGCGATGCGCACCGCCGGCGCGGGCTGGAACACCACGAACTTGTTCGGGTCCGCCAGAGCCTGCCAGACGGCGGCGGTGGAGTCCTTCTCATACAGCGCGCCCACGGGGCAGGCGGCGATGCACTGGCCGCAGTTGATGCAGGCGACTTCCGAAAGGCTGTGGCCAAAGGGAACGCCGACTTCTGTCTGGAACCCGCGGTTCTGCATGCCAATCACGGCCACGCCCTGGGTCTTTTCGCAGGCGGCGACGCACCTGCGGCAGAGGATGCACTTGGAATTGTCCCGCACGATGGAGGGGGAAAGGTCATCCAGCCGGGTTTTGGTGGGTTCGCCGTCATAGGGGACTTCCCGAACCCCCAGCTCTTCGCACAGGTTCTGCAGTTCGCAGGACTTGTTGCGCACGCAGGTCAGGCATTCGCGCCGGTGGTCGGAAAGGATCAGCTCCAGCACGAATTTTCTCGCGTTCAGCACGGCGGGGGAATGGGTCAGCACTTCCAGCCCTTCGGAAACGGGCAGGGTGCAGCTCGCGGCGAGGCGATGGGTCCTGGCGTCCTCCACCAGGCACATGCGGCAGGCGCCGATGCTGTTGAGATCCTTCAAATGGCAGAGGGTGGGTATTTTGATGCCGTTTTTCAGCGCCGCTTCAAGCACCATGGTACCCGCTTCGGCCTGCACGGTGAAACCGTCGATTTTAAGTGTTACCATGAGTATGTTCCTTTCTTTGAATGACGCTTATTACCGCTTGGAAATCGCGCCGAACCGGCACTTTTCGATGCAAGCGCCGCACTTGATGCACTTTGCGGTGTCGATCGCATAGGGCTTTTTGATCTCGCCGGAAATGGCGTTCGCCGGGCAGTTCCTGGCGCACAGGCTGCAGCCCTTGCACTTTTCGGGGTCGATGTAGAACATCAAGAGCTTTCTGCACACGCCGGCGGGGCAGCGCTTTTCGTTGATGTGGGCCTCGTACTCGTCCCTGAAATAGCGGATGGTGGACAGGACCGGGTTCGGCGCGGTCTGGCCCAGGGCGCAAAGGGCGGTGGCGCTGATATTTCTGCCCAGGGTTTCCAGCCGCTCGATGTCCCCCGGTTTTCCGCGGCCTTCGGTGATGTCCGTCAAAAGGTCCAGCATCCTTCTGGTGCCGATGCGGCAGGGCGGGCATTTTCCGCAGGATTCGTCCACCGTGAATTCCAGATAGAACTTGGCGATGTCCACCATGCAGGTGGTTTCGTCCATGACGATCATGCCGCCGGAGCCCATCATTGAGCCGATGGCCGTCAGGTTTTCGTAATCGATGGGGGTATCGATCAAACTGGCGGGGATGCAGCCGCCGGAGGGTCCGCCGGTTTGGGCGGCCTTGAACTTCTTGCCGTTGGGGCAGCCGCCGCCGATTTCATAAATAATATCCCGCAGCGTGGTGCCCATGGGGACTTCCACAAGGCCGGTGTTGTTGATCTTTCCGCCCAGGGCAAACACTTTGGTGCCCTTGCTGGTCTCGGTGCCGATGGAGGAATACCACTCCGCCCCGTTGAGGATGATCTGGGGAATGTTCGCGTAGGTTTCCACGTTGTTCAAAAGCGTCGGCATGCCGAAGATACCCTTGTTCGCCGGGAAGGGGGGGCGGGGCCGCGGCTCGCCGCGGTGGCCTTCGATGGAGGCGATCAGCGCGGTTTCCTCGCCGCAGACGAAGGCGCCCGCGCCCAGGCGGAGCTCAATGTCAAAATCAAAGTCTGTGCCAAGAATTCCCTTGCCCAACAGGCCATACTCCCTGGCCTGCTTGATGGCGATGTTCAGGCGCTTGACTGCGATGGGGTATTCGGCGCGGATGTAGATATAACCCTGATTCGCCCCGATGGCGTACCCCGCGATGGCCATGGCCTCCAGCACGCTGTGGGGGTCCCCTTCAAGGATCGAGCGATCCATGAAAGCGCCGGGGTCGCCCTCGTCCGCGTTGCAGGCGACGAACTTGCGCTCGCCCTTGGCCTGCTGGGCGAAGAACCACTTCCTGCCCGTGGGGAAGCCCGCGCCGCCGCGGCCGCGCAGCCCGGACTCGATAATGGTGTCCACCACGTCTTTGGGGGTGAGCTCGGTCAGGCATTTGGCCAAGGCGCGGTAACCGTCAAAGGCGATGTACTCGTCGATGTTTTCGGGATCGATGACGCCGCAGTTGTGCAGGGCGATGCGGCGCTGCTTTTTATAAAAGTCGATCTCCATCAAGGGCTTGGTGGTATTATCCTCCGCGATGGACTTGGAATACAGGTATTTGGTGCAGATGCGGCCCTTGAGGAGGTGTTCTTCCACGATTTCGGCGACGTGGTCTTCCGTCAGCCGCGCGTAGAAGGAGCCTTCGGGATAAATGATGCAGATGGGCCCCAGTTCACAAAGGCCGAAGCAGCCGGTGCGCACGACCTGAACCTCGTCGGAAAGCCCGACGCGGGCGATTTCTTCTTCGAACTTGTGGATGAGCTGGTTGGAACCGGAGGATGTGCAGCCGGTACCGCCGCAGATCAGGACATGTGAACGATAGAACTTCATGGTGACAAAACCTCCTGTGCGCCGTCTTAGCTGTTCTCGTAATGGCCGATGGTGTACTGATGCAGTACGATGCCGTTGACCAGATGAGAAGCGACGATCTCGCGTGCGATCTCCGGCGTCACCTTGCAATATGTAACTTTTTCTTCGTCTGCCTTTGTGACTTCGACGATGGGTTCCAGCCTGCAAAGGCCGATGCAGCCGGTCTGGGCGATGGTTACATGGTGAAGGTCGCGCTTGGCAACCTCGTCGATGAAGGCGGACATCACCTTGCGCGCGCCCGCCGCGATGCCGCAGGTGGCCATGCCCACAACGACACGGGTGGAATGTTCGTCCTTGCGGGTGTTCAGGTTATCGAGCGTCCTTTTGCGGATCGCTTCGAGATCAGCCAGGGTCTTCATATTTGGGCACCTCCGTGTAAGTCTTGAATTCCTTCTTTCAGATGGTTCCTCATCCATGCGAGGACTTCCGCCGCCGTCAGCGGCACTTCGCCCAAGGCAGAGCGGATTGGGCGCGTGTCGAAGGCGTATTCCCGTTCATCCACCCGGTAATGAAGGACGAAATCCGGCCCCTTGGGGTTTCCGGCGACGAGGGTGATCATGGTCTCTGCGATATCCCCCAAAGGTGGCCGGTCGATATGGTCCAGGCGGTACGTCGCAGAAAGCTCGGTTCCTTTCCCCAATTCGGACCGGATGGAAAGGTCGCCTCCGGAGCGGATGGCGCTGGCCTTCATCATGGGAATGCCCAGTCCCACCTTCCTTGAAGACCGCGTGGTCGTAAAGGGGTCGGAAACGGACTTGCGCAGTTCCTCCGGCATGCCGCAACCGTCATCCGTTACGGAAATGGACAGAAGGTCGCGATCTCTTTGCTCGTGAATTTCAATGGTTACGAGAGAAGCGCCGGCGGCGATGGCGTTTTGAACGATGTCCAGAATATGCAGGGAAAGCTCTCGCATGGCTTTTTGAAGGCATCAGCCGATTTCGCGGTATTTGGCGATGATCCCGGCGACGTCATTCGGCGTGAGCCTGCCGTATACTTCTTCGTTGATCATGATGGCGGGGGCGAGGCCGCAGCAGCCGATGCACCTGGCGGATTCCAGGGTAAAGAGACCGTCCGGCGTGGTGCTGCCGGGCTGGATCCCCAGCTGTTTTGCGAACTCGTCATAAACGTCCTGAGCGCCGCGGACATAACAGGCGGTGCCGAGGCAGCAGCTGATGATGTTCTTTCCGCGGCCCACCAGGGTAAAGCGCGAATAGAACGTCGCCACGCCGTAGATTTGGCTCTTTTTGCAGCCCAGATGCTTGCTGATGAACTCTTGAACCTCTTCGTCAATGCAGCCAAAGAGATCCTGCGCTTCGTGCATGACGGGCATCAGCGCGCCTTCTTTGCTCTTCCATTCGTCGATGAGTTCTTTTAACTTTTCGTATTTTTGTTCCTTGGTCATGCTGAACGCTACCTCCTTGTACTTGGGGAGAAATGCAAAGGGAACTCGTACAACAGATGTCCTTATATTGAAATATTAATAGGATCGGTTGAACAAAATACATTCTACCACAGCGAAGATGGTTTTGGAAACACAATTTGATAAATTTTCGGCAATTTATACTGCTACCCTGAAAAATGTTATTATCAAGATTATGATTAATAAAAAATAGTGGCAGAATCACCAAGGGTAATTTATACAGGAAGAGAAAGCAGCAACTTGCGCGGACGATGCAAATATTCACAAAAACATTCACAAAAGTGAATAAATATGCTTGCTTTATCGGGCAAAAGCGCCTATACTAATCCCTGTCTGCAATCATGCGAAGAATACGCCGCAAAGGAGTACCGACGATGGAAAAACCCCGCTTCCTTCCTCAGATTGCGCTGCTTGGCGCGGCTTTGATCTGGGGGTTGTCCTTTGTGGTGATCAAGCACGCATTGGACGTTTTTCCGCCCATGTATCTTTTGGCGATCCGCTTTACCGGCGCGGCAGCGGTGCTGGCGCTGATTTTTGGCAAGCAGCTCAAGAAAATCGACAAGGGACTCCTCATCAACGCGGGGCTCGCGGGGGTTTGTCTTTTTGCGGCGTATGCCACCCAGACCTTCGGCATCACCGAAACCACCCCGGGGAAGAACGCGTTTTTGACGGCGATTTACTGTGTGATCGTTCCTTTTCTTTTTTGGATGGCGGGCGGCGAACGGCCCAGCTTTTGGAACATTTCCGCCGCTTTGCTTTGCCTGCTGGGCATCGGGCTGGTTTCGCTTTCCCAGGGCCTGCGCATCGGCAGGGGGGATTTTTTGACCATCGTCGGCGGATTTTTATACGCCGTCCACATCGTAGTGCTTTCCCGCAGATGCGGCAAGTACGATTCCTCCTTGGTGACGATTGTTCAGTTCGTCTCCGCGGGAATTTGCGCCTGGATTGCCGGAGGATTGACCGAAACCTTCCCTGCGGCCGTTGCCTTTTCGGGGGAGAGCCTTTGGGGGCTTGCGTATCTGACCCTTCTTGCTTCGGCTGCGGCGATCCTCTTCCAGACCTATGGTCAAAAGCACGCTTCCCCCAGCTCTGCTTCCATCCTGTTGAGCCAAGAGGCGGTGTTCGGCGTGGCATGCTCGACGCTGCTTTACGGAGAAGTGCTGACCCCACGGCTGGTGCTGGGTTTTGCGGTGATCTTCGCGGCGGTCATCACCTCGGAGACAAAGTGGAGCTTTTTGCGCCCGCGCAAAAAGGCGCAAAGCGGCGCAGACGCTTAATCATCGGGTTTTCAAAGCTGTCCAGACAAATGGACAGCTTTTTTGTTATAAGCATTATAGATTGACAGACAAAGTTTTATCGCCTAAACTACTGGTAACAGTTAACAAAAATCCCCATTTCTCATCAATAATTATGCGACCATGAAAAAGACAAGTCCATTATATGCCCGATACAGTGAGGACGGATCCCGGCACCAGTTGCTGAAAGAGCATAGCGAAAATGTGGCACGGCTTGCGGCCGCGTCCTGTGATGCCATCGGCTTAAAAAGCCTGGGAGCGCTCGTCGGTCTGCTTCACGACTGCCAGAAGGCGGCGCAAGAATGGCAGGCCTATCTGAAAACCAAGGTCCAGGGCCATGCCGTGGACCAGGTGCCCCACGCGCCCCAGGCCGCAAGGTGGATCTGGCAGCGTTACGGCCAAACGGCAAAGGGCCGGGCTGAAAAAGTCGCTGCCCAGATCGCCGCGATGGCGGTGTATTCCCATCACAACACGCTATTTGACGTTTTGGCCCCAGATGGCAAGGCGGAGTTTCGCAAGCGTCTTGACGAAAAGGAAGATGACGCTTTTGCATCGTTTTTTGAAGATGTGGTCAGTCTTGCGGAACTGGACGAACTGTTTTGCTCCGCCACCCGGGAGGTGCAGGCGGTCATCGGCGCGCTCGAACCCGCGGCTAAAAAAAGCGCCCCGCAAGGCGCGGCGGAAAGCGCTCTTCGTGAATGCAGGGATTTTTTCGCGGGACTTGTCGCCAGATTCGTCTTTTCCGCCCTGATCGACGCGGACAGGTACGATGCTGCCTGCTTCGAAGCGGGGGTGGAACCCGCCGGGGATGATTGTTCCGGGGAGGGATGGGAGGGGCTGGTCTCTTCCTTCGAAGCCAACCTCGGCCTTCGAGTGGCGGATGCGATCCAAAAAGCGGACCCAAAGATCACCGCCGCGCGGCAAAGCATATCGGATTCCTGCTGCAATTTTGCAAAACATGGCGCGGGGGTTTATCGGCTCTATGTGCCCACCGGCGCGGGGAAGAGCTTTGCGGCCCTCAGGTTTGCCCTTCATCACGCGGCGCAGCATGGAAAGAGCCGGGTGATCGTCGTCGAACCCTATCTAACCATCATCGACCAGATCGCGGAGGAGTACAGGGGTGTTTTGGGCGAACACGCCGAAACAGTATTGGAATACCATTCCAACATGACCCTGCAGGAAGACGACGACTCGAGAATCAGCCGGCTGCTGGCGGAACGGTTTGACAGCAAAGTGGTGGTCACCACCCTGGTGCAGTTTCTGGACACGCTGTTTTCAGGCAAAGGCGGGTCCGCGCGAAGGCTCAGGTCCTTTGCAAACGCCGTGATTATCCTGGACGAAATCCAGGCCATCCCCGCCAAATGCGTCGATTTGTTCAACCTCGCCGCCCGCTTCCTCGTGGATGTGTGCAAAGCGACGGTGGTGCTCTGCACCGCCACCCAGCCTGCGTTCACCTGCGCAAAGCATCCGCTGCGGCTGGACGAGCCGAAGGATCTTGTGCCGGACTTTGAGGAGTACTTTCCGCTTTTTAGAAGGGCGGAGGTGATCCACCAAAAAGACCATACCTATACGCCTGAAGAACTGGCCGAATTCATCCGTACTCTTGGCGAACAGGAGCAAAGCGTTCTGGCTGTGGTGAACACCAAATCCGCAGCTCTCGCCCTTTTTTCACGGCTTGCGGCAGAGCCTGGGCGGTTTTCTTCGGTGTTTTTCCTCTCTACTCATATGTGCCCCGCCCACAGGCTGGACACCATCGGAACGATCAAAGAAGGGTTGGCAAACGGGACGAGGCTTATCGTAGTCAGCACCTCTCTGATCGAGTTCGGGGTGGACCTTTCCTTTGACTGC
>JBMNTV010000042.1:0-17998 GCA_050945915.1 Christensenellales bacterium | reverse complement strand
AAAAACGTTGACCTGTTTCCGCGAACAGATAATACCCATAAAAACCATGCTCGACCTATTCCCGCGAACGTGCAAAATGAAAAATACAGACCAGACATCGGGATGAGCCTATCGTTCCATCACGTATTAGGGAACAGGTCGAGCCTTTAAGGATGGTAAAATAATGCTTGGTGCACGATGACACGATTCTTGAACTATGACACGAAAGGCAGGGTGCAGAAAAACCTCTGGTGCATCATGACACGGGATGACGCAAAAAGGCGGAAAAAATGCCTCTCAAAACATCACGGTTTCCGCTCTGAAATGCAAAAAAGCCCAGCAACGCTGGACTTTTTCGCTTCTCGTTATTGTATCAATAACGACGTTTAGATTTGGCGGAGAAGGAGGGATTCGAACCCTCGAACGGCTTTTGACCGTTACACGATTTCCAGTCGTGCGCCCTCGACCAAACTAGGCGACTTCTCCGTGATTTGGGTTGTTTTTGGTCAACGTTGATATTATACGGGAGTATCAAAGCAAAGTCAAGTCCGAATCAATCGCCCTTGCGATGGTTTCAGCGGAAAGAGGCCGACCGGAAATCCGATGCCTGAAACGTCCATCGGATGCGAACAGGGCTTGTCCTTCAGGGACGGCGTTGTTGCTGCATCAGCGTTTCGATCAGCTTTCATCATGAAAATGCCGGGCGCGTTTCGAACCAAAACTTTGGATCGACAAAAAAGCGACTTCGGCGGGGAGTTGGCAAACGCGCAGGGGTAATGTCGCTTTGGTGAACCGCAATGCCCGCCGCAGGCTTAGGGGGTGAACAAGGTATACGGAAACAATCCGTCGTCCTGGGCGATGTTTGTGATGCGCCAGAAGTTCCCCTGGCGTTTCAGCTTCAGGGTGGCGTGGTAATCCCCGGCGGGGCCGGTAGAAGTGGCGGTGGAAAAAACAAGCTCCAGGATGCGCGTGTCCTCGTCGGGGCTTTCTGTTTTTATGATCTGATAACTTGCCACCCACGGGCTGGACAGACCCGTCACCCAGTTGGGCGACTCGGTTTCCAGCTGTTGGGCGTATTGCGCTTTCAGCTGCGCGTCCATCACAGCGTACTGTAGCGCGGCGCTCCGCTGGACCAGGCCGCTTGCCCAGATTTCTGCGGCTTCCGTCGGGTCGCAGGCGCCGACCCTGTGCATCGCTTCCATCAAGAGCTGGCTGCGCACTTCAAAATTGTCTGCCCGCTTCATCGCCGGCAAAACGCTGATGTACGGGCAATCCGTCCAATACCCGGCGATGTTGATAAAGAAATAGGCGCACAGGCACAGCAAAATCGCAAGAACAACAAGCCGCCTTTTTCTCAAACGAAGGATCTTCACGCGCAACCCTCCCGAACAGGTGATCACAATACATATCTATGACGCTTTTCCTGCCCGGATTCACGACAGCGGGCATAAACCCCGCGGTCTGGCGCCATTTCGGCGGATCACGCGGTCCGAAGCGCTTTGGCCAACTTCAAAAACGCGAGAGCTCAAGCGGCAAACTTGTGTTTGTTTTGATCATTTGAGCAGGCCCTGGCGGTCTTCAAGGCTCGATTGCGTACGTTGCACGCCAAAGGTATGATACCAATCATCTTCCATACACCGGATGCAAAATTGGTCATATATAGGATGATTTTGTCTGGTTTTCTTCGAAAAACCACTCCGAAACGACGGAAAAACTGTTTTTCAACATTGGAATGACAAAAAAATAAAAAATATGAAATGTTTGACAGGGACATACTTCGTGTTGTAAACTTATATCAATAACGGGGCAGGTTTTTTGGCATCCCGTATATCTTGCATGAGGAGGCAATACAATGAGCAAGCCCAAGGTTGCAGTCGTCAAGAGCGCAAAACCCGAAGGCAATGACGGCTTTATTGCCGGAAAGTACACCAGACTCGACAGCGATATCGCGGTCATCAAAGAAGCTGTGGCCAAAGCAGTTGAGCTTTCCATCGGCTCTCTGGACGCGATCATCAAAGAGGGGGACACCGTCCTCATCAAGCCCAACCTGGCATTCCAGGCGCCCCCCGAGAGCTTTGCGGTTGTGGACCCCCGCACCGTCGAAGCTGTTGTCGCCTATGTGAAGGAAAATTCCAAGGCGGGGAAAGTACTCGTTGGAGACAACCCCTCTCTGGGTATGCATGTCGGCAGGGCCAAGCCCGCATTTGAAGTCTCCGGAATGGAAGAAGCCGCACGTCTCGGCGGCGCGGACGATGTCATTTACTTCGACGAGGCCGAGGTTATTCCCATCGACATTCCTGGTGCCAAGATCTTCAAAAAGGCGACGGTATTCAAACCCTTCCTGGATGCGGACGTCATCATCAACCTGCCCAAGATGAAGGTCCACCTTGCCGGCACCGTCACCCTGGGCCTAAAGAACTGGAACGGCATCATCCCTAACGTGCACCCCAGTGATCAGCAGCAGGGCGCCCACCGCATCGACCTTGGCCAGAAGATGGCCGACCTTTACAGGGTCCGCAAGGCCGACCTGACCATTGTGGACGGCATCATCGGCATGGAAGGCCAGGGCCCCCACGCTGGCTCGCCCATCGAGATGAACCTGATCATCGCCGGAACGGACACCGTCGCTGTGGACGCGGTCACCTGCTCCATCATGGGATTTGACCCGATGGAGATCCCCGCCATCCGCTGCGCCGGCGTCGATGGATTGGGCGAGATGAACCTGAAGAAGATCGACGTTGTGGGCGAGTCCGTCGAGAGCGTCATGAAGCATTTCAAGCGCCCGAACGACAACCCCGTGGGGATGTACAAGGGCCTCGAGTGCGTGTTCCAGCAGACCTGCCCGGGCTGCTATGTGAACGTCCGCGGCGCTTTGGATTCCTTTGCCCTCTCCGGAATTGACCTGCCCGAATTCCTTGAGAAGAACGGGGAAGTCGTGGTCATTGCCGGCGGTGTACCCGAACTCGATCCCGAGATCTGCCGCGACAAGAACGTCTTTATCTGCGGCGACTGCTGGAAGATCTTCCCCTCCAGACTGTTGGTGGAGGAAGCCGCAAAACTCGCCAAGTCCGTCACCTACTATCCTGGCTGCGCACCGGTGTATATCTTCTCCAAGCTGAATACCGATCTGCAGACGATGGCCAAGAAGTAACGCCGACAGGCGGGAAACACCCAAATAGGGGCCAGGGACATCGCTCCCCGGCCCCCTTTCTCAATCCGAATGAACGCTGTGTATTATATGACCGCACCCTTGCCGGATTACGATGAGGACTGGAAGCTCCAGGAAAGGCTGCATGAAGCCGTGGCGAATTGCGCGTTGCCGGGCGCCCTGCTCTTTCAGGAGAACGCGCCGGTGATCACCCTGGGAAGGGATTTCAGCGAGTCCAGCCTTCTTGTTCCCAGAGAGTGCCTGGAAGAATCCGGCGTTTCCGTCCGCGCCGTCAGCCGTGGCGGGGACGCGACCTATCATGGCCCGGGCGTGCTGGTGGTTTCGCCCATCCTTCGCTTTATGCATTACGCCAGAAATATTCACGATTACCTCAGGATGCTGGAAGAGACCGTCATCCGCCAATGCGCGGAGTACGGCCTCTCCTGTTTCAGAAAGAGCGGCAAAAGCGGCGTCTGGCTGAAGGAGGGCAAACTTGCCGCGGTGGGGGTGGCCGTTTCCCGTTCTGTGACGATGCACGGGCTGGCAATCAATGTCTGCCCCGATATGGAGAGCTTTTGTGCCATCGCTCCCTGCGGACTGGCGGGAAAAGGGGTGACGTCCCTGGCTGCGCAGGGCGTCCATCTGTCCGTGGAGCGCGCTCTGAAGGATTTTCTGACGTCCTTTTCGAAGGTGTTCGGCGCGGAGTTGATCCCGCTGAAGGAATCGTTCTTTGAGCAACAAAAGGAGAATTGAGCATGGCTGTTGTGAACGTGCTGGTCCCGGATTACGCCGAGGGCGCCAAGAGCATCAAAATTCGCGAGTGGTATGTAGAGCCGAACGACACTGTGTCCGAAGGGCAGGAAATCGCCGAAGCCGGAACGGACAAGATTTCGATTTTCATCGAGGCCCCGGTATCCGGCAGGATTGTCGAGCTGCTCGCCGAGCCGGGAGACCGGGTCGCCGTCGGGCAGATCATCGCAACCATCGAAACGGAGTAGGGGGAGCGCATGGAAAAAAAGCATCAGGATAAGGTGATCGTCATCACCGGTTCCTCCCGGGGAATCGGGCTGGGCATCGCCCGGTATTTGGCGAATGAGGGCGCCAAGATCGCGGTCATGGGCCGCAATTACGATGCTGCGAAGGCAGCCGAAGACTCCCTTCCCACGGACTGCCTGGCCATACGGTGCGATGTTTCCGTGGAACAGGACACCCTCGATATGGCCAATGCCGTGATGGACAAGTACGGCAAGGTGGACGCGCTGATCAACAACGCGGGCATTTTCCCGGTAAAACTCTTTGAGGAGATGACCTTGGCTGACTGGAACGCGGTGATGGATATTGACCTGACGGGAATGTTTTTAGCCACCAAGGCGATCTATCCCCATATGGCGGCGCAGAAGCGCGGCAAGATCATCAACATCGCGTCCATCGCCGGCCGGGTGGGCGGCGTGGGGTTCACCCACTATTCTGCAGCCAAGGGCGGCGTCATCGGCTTCACCAAGGCTTTGGCGCGGGAATGCGCCAGAATGAACATCCAGGTCAACGCCGTCGCCCCGGGCATCATCGAAACCGACATGGCCAAGACCAATTTCCCCGCCTTCTCGCTGAAAGAGCAGGCCAGACTGACCCCGGCGGGCAGGCTGGGAAGGGTGGAGGATTTGAACGGCATCCTGTCCTTCCTGTGTTCGGAAGAAAGCAACTTTATCGTCGGCCAGGTGATCGCGGTGGACGGCGGTTATACGATGATTTGACAACCATTCACGCCACACAGCAGAATACATGGTAAGAATATGAATATCCAGCACTGCCTGAACGAACTCAAAAACAGCGCCGCCACCCTGGAATTCCTGGAGGCGGACGGAAGCAGGACGCAGATGAGCTACGCCCGGCTTTACGAGGAAGCGCTGCACCTGCTCGGCGCTTTTCAGCGCGCCGGGGCGGAAAAGGGCTGCCACGTATTGCTGATGCAACGGGGCGTCCGGGCGACAATCACCGCCCTTTGGGCCTGCTGGCTGGGCGCTTTGGCGCCGGTCAGCGGACTGCGTGCGCTTGCCAATAAGCCAAAAGCGATGGAAGAACGGCACCCGAACCGGCTGGTGTTTGCGGACAAAGAGCCCGGCATTCCCGGCAGGGCGGTGATTTGGCCTGCCCCAAATGGCCCCGTCGGAGAGATCGTGCCCATGGAGGATGAGGACATCGCCCTGATGCAGTATACCTCCGGCACGGCGTCCGCCCCCCGCTGCGCCATGCTGACAGGCGCGAACCTGTACGAAAGCGGGAAGGCCAGCAGCGTCGTGGTGCGCCCCGGCGTGCGGGAGCGATACGCGAACTGGCTGCCGTTAAGTCACATCTTCGGCCTGGCTGCGAACCACCTCGTTCCGGTGTATAACGGATTTGACCAGCTCCACGTCGCCACCGAGCGCTTCCTGGAGGACCCTTCGATCTGGCTTTCGGAATGCGCGCGCTTTCGGGCGACAATCACGGGTTCTTCCACCTTCGGGCTGGAACTGGCCATCAAATATGCCCACAAGCTCCCCAAACGCACCGATCTTTCCTCCCTGTACGTCTGCTTCTGGGGAGGGGAAACCCTGGACCCCGCTCTGTACTTCAAGTTTGAAGATACCTTTGCCCCCTTTGGCTGGACGCGGGGCGTTCTCCGCCCGGCCTATGGGCTAAGCGAGGCGTCCATGGGCGTGGCCTACAATCCGCCGGGCGCTTCGGTGCGGGTGGACTACATCGATCCGGCTTCCGTCGTGGTGGGCAAAAAGCTGCGCTTTCTGGAAGAAGGCGGCATGGCCCGCGTTTCCCTGGGCGTGCTGGACGATTGCAATGACGTGGTCATCCGGGACGAAGCCGGCAACCCCCTGCCAGAGGAGTACCTGGGCACCATCACTGTCCGGGGCACCAACGTGATGAAGGGGCATTACCTGCCTGCCCCCGGCGAGCCGGAAAATCCCAAGGACGGATGGCTGGACACCGGAGATCTCGGCTACTTCCGAAAGGGCTGGCTGGCGGTTCTTGCCCGCAGTAAGGACGTGATCTGCTACCACGGCGAGAATTACGTCCGCACGGAGCTGGAACGGGCGGCAGGGATCGGCGCGTTGATCGAAACCCACGGCGGATTGGTCCTGTGCTGCGAAAACCAGACCATAGAAGCCATGCGCGCCGCGGCGGAGCGGGTGGGGGAAGCTTTTCATGTGCCGGTTCAGCGCGCCGTGACGCTGGAGCGCCTGCCCAGAAACGCCAAGGGGATTGTGGACCGGGTCACCCTTTCCGCCATGTGGGAGGCGGGCCAACTGAAAGAACACGCCGTGGCGCTGTTCTCCGGAAAAAGCTCCCTTTCTGCCCGCTGTGCAGAGTTGGCAGAGCTTTGGGAGCAGACGCTGTACGCTTCCGGTTTTGGGGATGACAGCCATTTCTTCTCCTGCGGAGCCGATTCCCTGGCGGTCGTGGACCTCGCCTGCGCCGTCGAGGAGCGCTTCGGGGTCTGGGTGGATCCGGAAGAACTTTCGACGCACCCCCGACTTTGCGATATGGCCGCTCTGGTGGAGCAGAAGGCAGCAGAGCGGTTTGAGCCGCTTTTTGAGCGGATTGATGCACTGCTCAACAGTAAAAAAAGCGCCGTCGTCGCCATCGACGGGCGCTGCTGTGCGGGCAAAACCACCCTCGCCAAAAAACTTTCCGAACAGTACGGCTGCGCGGTGCTGCATATGGACGATTTCTTCCTTCCTGCGGCGCTGCGCACCGAAGGACGGCTGAAACAGCCCGGCGGCAATGTGGAATACGAGCGGGTGGATGCTCTTCTTTGCGATTTCTCGGCGGGGAAGGCCGCCTCGTACCGGCCGTATCGCTGCGACATGGGGGACTACGACGAAGAAAGGGCGATCGAGCCCGGAGGACTTCTGATCGTCGAAGGGGCGTATTCCTGCCACCCCGCATTGCAAAAGCATTACGATCTGACGGTTTCTCTGGATGTGAACGAAAGGGAGCAGGCGCGCCGCGTCCGCGCGCGCAACGGCGAAGGGGCAGACCGCTTTTTTGATCTGTGGATCCCGCGGGAAAACGACTATTTTGCAGCCCTTAAGGGAACCTTCCGGTTCGACCTTGCGTTTTAGCGACCCAAACAAAAAAGACGGCCGGAATCCGGCCGCCCGGGCGAATGTTCAGGGCTTTTTGCCTTCGGTCATCGCGCAGATGAAATCGCAGGCCTGGCGCACCAGTTCGGACATGGAAATGTCCCCCAGGCCGACGATGTGGTGGTTGCACCGGTTGACCGGAACGAGCACCTTTTCCGCCTGGCTCTGACCCACCGCCTTGGCCATCTCGGGGGTGATCTCGCCGTGGAGCGCATCTGCGATGACAATGCCGATGGGACCGACGATGACGTTCGCCCGCCTGCAGGCGACGACGACGGCGTTTTCCCCCGTGGCGCCGACATCCGCCCCAGCCTTGACCATGACGCTGGTCGCGATGCTGTTGGTGCCCACCGCCGTCAGTTCCACCTCGGGATGGACGCGCTTGAGGTGCTCGATGATCAGCTTGCCCATGCGCCCGCCATTTCCGTCGATGATCACAATGTTCAAACCAGTACCCTCCGTGATAGAATAAATTGATTTTACCATGCGGGCGGGGTTTTGTCACCCCGCGCACCCCTTAGTGAATCCTGCCGCGCTAAGCGCGTTACTGCAACATACAGGACGTCTCCAACCCGGTTCCGGCAAGGAACGCAAGGACCGTTTGCCTCTCTAACCCAAGGGGAGAAGCAGGCAGCCCAAGGCTGATCCAAACGGCTGGCTTGCGCGCGCCACAAACCGGGAAAAACCAAATTCCTTGGGAGGTATCACCATGCATATGGCAGACGCTCTGCTCTCTCCCGCGGTGGGCGGGGTGATGTGCGCCATCAGTGCGGGCGCGACCGTGTTTTCGGCTTCGAAGATCAAGAAGGACGAGTTTGACGACAAGAAGATCCCCATCATGGGAATCATGGGCGCCTTTGTGTTCGCCGCCCAGATGATCAACTTCACCATACCCGGCACAGGCTCCAGCGGACACCTCGGCGGGGGCATTCTCCTCGCGGCGACGCTGGGGCAGTTTCCTGCTTTTTTGACCCTGACCGCGGTGCTGATCATTCAGGCGCTGTTTTTTGCGGACGGAGGGCTGCTGGCTTTAGGCTGTAATGTGTTCAACCTGGCGTTTGTCACCTGCCTTATCGCGTACCCTTTGATTTTCAAACCGATTTTGAAAAAGGGCATGACCGCGGGCGGGATCACCGCTGCGTCCCTCGTCTCCTCCGTCGTCGGTCTCGCGGCAGGCTTCTTTTTGGTGGTGCTGCAAACCCAGATTTCCGGCATCACCCAGCTGCCCTTTGCCACCTTTGCCGGATTGATGATCCCCATCCATCTGGCCATCGGCGCGGTTGAAGGGTTGATTACCGCCGCGGTGCTGATCTTTGTTTATAAAATGCGGCCGGAGATCCTTCAGTGTGCGGCGGAACGGAAGGCCCTGGGCGGTATCGGCGTGAAGAAGGTGGCTGTCGCCCTGTTAGTGCTGACGGTGCTCACCGCGGGCGGATTGTCGCTGCTTGCTTCGTCGTATCCGGACGGGCTGGAATGGTCCATCGAAAAAACTGCCGGCGGGGAGGAGCTGTCCGCAGAAAGCGAGATCCACAAGGCCGCACAAAACCTGCAGGAGGGCATCGCCATCATGCCGGATTACGATTACAAGGAAGAGGGCGCCTCCGCAATCCCCGGCACCACCACCGCTGGGCTGTTGGGCGCGGGGATTACCCTCGCGGTCGCGGCCGCCTCCGGGTTTGCGATCCACCTTGCGAAAAAGCGCAGGCGCGAAGTATCCGTGCAAGGCTAAAACCGGCGCGAATCGCGCGGCGGGGCGGAACATCCGCCCCGCAAAGGAGGCTGAGATTTGTCCAAACTTTTTGACGCCATGGCGGATCTTACCACGGTGGAGCAGCTTGCCGCAAAGGATACGGCTGTTCACAGGCTGCACCCGATGGCAAAACTCTTGACCGCTTTCGCGTTCATCGTCGCGACGGTATCCTGCGAACGATACCACCCGTTGCGCCTTGCGCCCTTTGTGTTTTATCCTGTGTTCCTGGCAGTTTTTGCGGAGTTGCCCTTTGGAAGGCTGTTAAAGCGCGCCGTGCTGGCGTTGCCCTTCGCCATTTTGGCGGGAGCATCCAACCTGTTTTTTGACAAGGCACCTGCCGCTGTGGTGCTGGGCGTTTCATTGAGCGGCGGAACGCTGGCGTTTTTGACCGTGGTGGCCAAGGCGTATCTATGCGTGCTGGCGCTGCTTCTTCTGACCGCCACCACTGCGCTTTCCGACCTTTCCTCTCAGCTGGTGCGCCTGAAAGTCCCGCCGGTGATGGTCAGCGTACTGACGATGACCTATCGCTACCTGTCCACCCTGATGAGCGAGGCATACGCCATGAGCACGGCGTATGCCCTGCGCTCGCCCAACGCTCGGGGCGTGAAGTTTGCCCACATGGGGCAGTTCGCGGGGCATCTGCTGATCAAAAGCGCGGACCGGGCAGAAAGGGTGTACGCCGCCATGAAGCTGAGGGGCTTTTCCGGGCCTGTGCCGGGCAGCAAGGGCGAACCCATGAAAAAAAAGGACTGGGCGTACCTTTTGCTCATGCTGGCCGCTGTGACCGTAGCGCGCGTCGTGGATCTTCCGTCCGTCCTGGGCGGTTTTTTGGGGGGCATAGGATGATCGAAGTCAAAGGGCTGAGCGTGACCTATCCGGACGGCACCCGCGCCTTGGAGAGCGCCAGCTTTTCGGTGCAGGAGGGGGAGCGCGTCGCCTTGATTGGGGCGAACGGAGCCGGCAAATCCACCCTTTTGATGGCCTTGGTGGGCGTTTGCGAAAAGGCTGCGGGCAGTGTGAACATCGCGGGGATCGAGCTGACGAAAAAGAACCTCCCCGCCCTGCGCGCCCACGCGGGCGTGGTGCTGCAAAACCCCGACGACCAGCTTTTTTGCGCCACCGTGTATGACGACGTGGCCTTCGGCCCGCGCAACATGGGGATGGACGAAGCAGCCGTCGAGCGCCGGGTGGCGACCGTGCTTTCTGACCTCGGCATCGAAAAATTGCGGGACCGGATGCCCCACAGGCTGTCCGGCGGCGAAAAACGCGTGGCAGCGATCGCGTCCGTGCTTTCGATGCGGCCTTCTGTTATGCTGTTTGACGAACCGACGTCCTTTTTGGACCCCCGGGCCAGAAGGCATATGGCAGGATTGTTGTCCCGCCTGCCCCACACCATGCTTATCGCCACCCATGACTTGGATATGGCGCTGGAGGTGTGCCAGCGGGTGATCGTCCTGAAAGGGGGCAGGCTGCTTTCAGACGGTCCGGCAAGAAAGCTTTTGACGGACGGGGATTTGATGGACGCGGCGGGGCTGGAGCTTCCGCTCAGTTTCGGAGGATATGGATGACACTTCAAGAGTTTTTTCAGGAGAACCCTGTGGTCGCGCTGGCCTTTTCGGGCGGCGTGGATTCCTCGTATCTGTTGTACGAGGCGAAAAATCACTGCAAACGGCTGGGCGTGTATACGGCGCGCACCGCCTTTGTTCCCGCCTTTGAACGGGAGGATGCGGACAGGCTGGCAAACGAGCTGGGCGTTCCCGTCACTGTGCTGGAGTTGGACCCGCTGTCCGTTCCGGGGGCTGCGGCGAACGGGCCGGACCGCTGCTATCACTGCAAGAAGGCAGTCTTTACCGCCATTACCCAGAAGGCAAAGGAGGACGGCTTTCCGCTGGTGATCGACGGGACCAACGCCTCGGACGACGCATCCGACCGCCCCGGCATGCGCGCGCTGGCGGAACTGGGGGTGCGCTCGCCCCTGCGGGAATGCGGGATCACCAAGGCGCAGGTGCGAAAAGCCTCTAAAGAGGCGGGGCTTTTTACCTGGGATAAGCCGGCGTATGCCTGCCTGGCTACGAGAGTCCCCACGGGAACGCCCATCACCAGGGAGAACCTTGCCCGCATCGAGCGGGGTGAAAAGGCGCTCATGGACCTGGGCTTTTCGGACTTTCGGCTCAGGCTGATGGGCAACTTCGCCAGGCTCCAGCTGAACGAAGCCCAGATCGAGGGCGCCTTTGCCGCAAGAGCGTCCATCATCGCTGCTTTGACGGGGCTTTTTGAGGGCGTTGCGCTGGATTTGCAGCCGAGAACATCTTCGCCGGAGGAATAGATGAATAAACACGATGCACTCGCCTTGTTGCGCGCTGTGGAAAGGGGAGAAGTCACCCCGGAGGACGCGCTGATTCAACTGAGGATTGCCCCCTTTGAAGATCTGGGCTTTGCCAAGGTGGATTACCACAGAGACCTGCGCCAGGGGATACCGGAGGTCATCTTCGGCCAGGGCAAAACCCCGGAACAGATTGCCGGAATCGTCCAGGCGATCAAAGACCGCGGAGGGAAGGACATCCTGATCACCCGCATGGCCAAAGAAGCCGTTTCGCCGGTTTCCGAGATGGCGGAACTGGAGTATTGCGAGATCGGCCGCATCGGCGTCGCCTGCCCGGATCCTGACCGCTCCTCGGTGGGCTCCGTGGTGGTGGCGTCCGGCGGAACGGCGGACATACCCGTCTGCGAGGAGGCGGCGATCACCGCTACCGTATTGGGCAGCAAAGTGACCCGACTGTATGATGTGGGGGTCGCCGGGCTGCACAGGCTGCTTTCCAGGCTGGATGTGCTGATGTCCGCCCGGGCGATCGTCGCCGTCGCGGGGATGGAGGGCGCTTTGGCCAGCGTCATGGGCGGTCTGGTGGACTGCCCGGTCATCGCCGTGCCCACCAGCGTGGGTTACGGCGCGAGCCTGGGCGGGCTTTCCGCGCTATTGTCCATGCTGAACTCCTGTGCCAGCGGCGTCAGCGTGGTGAATATCGACAACGGCTTTGGCGCGGGCTATTTGGCGAGCATGATCAACCGCATGGAGGGAATCCAATGAAAACACTGTATCTCGAGTGCGGCATGGGCGCAGCGGGGGACATGCTGATGGCAGCGCTCGTCGGCCTTTTGCCGGATCCGGAGGGGTTCGTGGCGGAACTGAACGCCCTGGGCATCCCCGGAGTGCGTGTGCGCATGCGTGAAGCGGAAAGCTGCGGCATTGCCGGCGTGCGGATGGAGGTTACCGTCAACGGAATGGAGGAGGAAAGTCACGACTGGCATTCCCATTCCCACGCCCACGGGGAGCTTTTCCACGTCCACGGCCATTCTCACCCCCACGACCACGATCACGGCGAAGACCACGGGCATGGCCACGACGATGACCACCACGATGAGGATGACGGTCATCACCATCATGACGATGATCACCACCACGACGATGACCATCATGGGCATCACCACCACCACGGGCACTTCCACCATCATCACGACCACGACCATGGCCACGAACACGGTCACGAGCACCACCACAGCCACGCCACTCGAAAGGATACGCTGGCGGTTATCGAAGCCCTGCCCGTTTCCGAAGGGGTCAAAAAGGACGCGGCGCAGGTGTATGCTTTGCTGGCGGACGCGGAGGCAAAGGCCCACGGAAAGCCAGTGGACCAGGTGCATTTCCACGAGGTGGGCAATATGGACGCTGTGGCGGACATTGTGGGCGCCTGCCTGCTGATGGAGAAGCTCGCCCCCGAACGGGTGGTGGTTTCCCCCATCCGCACAGGGTACGGCTTTGTCCGCTGCGCCCATGGCGTACTGCCCGTTCCCGCCCCTGCCGCGGCGAACCTGCTTCGGGGCATGCCGATTTTCGCCGGGGATATTCAAGGGGAAATGTGCACCCCCACCGGCGCGGCGCTTTTGAAGCACTTTGCAACGGAGTTCGGACCCATGCCCGCCATGACGGTGGAGAAAATCGGCATCGGGATGGGAAAGAAGAAGTTTGGCAACACCGTCAACTGCCTGCGGGCGTTCCTGGGCGAAAGCGGTGAAGGGGAGGGCTCCAACGAGCGCATCTATGAGCTTTCCTGCAATCTGGACGACATGACCGGCGAGGACATCGCCTATGCGGCGGAAAAACTGCTGGAAGCGGGTGCTTTGGACGTCTTTGCCCAGCCCATGATGATGAAAAAGGGCCGCCCGGCAACGCTCTTGACCTGCCTGTGCAAAGAAAACGAGCGAAACAGGTTCGCCAAACTGATGCTTAGGCACACCACATCCTTCGGCGTGCGGGCGAAGCTCTGCGAGCGGTATGCCCTGAACCGGGAGCAGGTGGTCAAGACCACAAAATACGGAGAAATCGGCGTCAAGCGGGGTTTTGGCTACGGCGTGGACAAGCAGAAGCTTGAGTATGAGGACGTAAAACGCTCGGCGGACGCCGCCGGCGTGACGCTGGAGAAGGTGCGCCGGGAAGCAAAAGGCGAGTAAGGCGCGGTTTATCTGATAACCATACGAAAAACCCCTTCCGCGGAATGCGGGAGGGGTTTCTTTTTTCGGAAGTGCCTTCAATGAATATTAGGATACGCAATTACTCCTTCACCCACGGCTCGTCAATGCCTTCGAGGGTGTCGACGATTTTTGCGAAACCTTGCGGATCCTCCTCGATGGGAGAATGGCCGGCGTTCTTATATAGGATGAACTTCTTTTTCGGCGCATCGATCTGTTGGATCAGCCGCTCCGCCTGACGCGGCATGGTCTGCATGTCATGCTCGCCCTGGATGACGTATACGGGTACGTCGACCTTGGTGATGTCCAGCGTCATTCCCGGCAGCACTTCGGGAAACAGGGCTGCCCCCAGCTTCATGCCGCGGAAGTAGTTGATCTTGTCCGAAAAGGTGTAATAAGGGCAGGAGAAGACCAGTTTCAGAAAAGCGGACAGCTTGACCTGCTGGATGTTGCCGCTGTACTTGCGAAGGACGGAGCGCTCTTTGAGCATCGGCTTCATGGCATTCGGCCCTTCATAGGGCGGCGGACCGATGGACTCCATGATTTGAACGGATTTCTGGTCCCCCACCTTTCGCGCCCGATTGAGGGCGGTTTCGTAAGCATCCCTTTCGCTCTCCCGCTGGTCAGCGACCTGCCCGACACCGACGTAAGCGGAATAAAGCTCCGGCGCCCGGGAAGCTGCCAGAATCCCGAGAAGCGTACCCCAGGAGAACCCCATCAGCACGAGCTTTTCCCGATGAAAGCGCGCAAGGAGATGCCTTGTCACCTCGATGGTGTCGGATACATATTGGGAAATGCGCAGATCCTTCGGGCGGATCGCTTTGGAATAGGACATCCCCGCGCCCCGTTGCTCCCAAAGGCAGACCACAAACCGGTCCAGAAGGGGGGATAGAGTGTCATGGAAAGGGGTCATCGGTTCCCCCGGCCCGCCGTGAACGATCAAAAGCAGGGGCTTTTTCGGATCGTCCTTCGCCGTCAGCACCGCCTGGGGCACGCCGCCGATGACGGGGCGGGAAACGGCAAAGGGCAGTGAAACGTTTTTTGCCATGTATGAATCTCCTTAAGGCGATACCCCGCAGGTTTTTCTGCGGGGTATCGGTTTTTCCCGGGAAATTTGATGGATTACGGCTCCATCCAGACGAGGGCGTAGCTCATCTTCCCGACCTTGCCCCTTGCTGCATCGTCAATCATGGGCACGCCATGGATTCTGGAGGAGACGGCGTATTTCAAGCCCATCTCGTTGGTGATGACCATGGGCAGTTCATCCGCCATGATCTGCTGGATCTCCTTGTAAATCCTTGCGCGCTCGGCCTGGTCGTCCGTCTGGGTGCCCTGGGCGAGCAGGTCGTTGACGGTATCGTTGCTGTACCTGCCCGCGTTGACAGGCCCGAAGGTGCCGATGCGGTTGCCGATGGAGCTGATGTCCGGCCCCTGGTCTCCGCCGAGGAAGGTCACGTCGTAATTGCCGCTGATGAGCACCTTATCGATCCAGGCGTTCATCTCGATCATTTCGATCTGCATGTTGATGCCCGCTTCCTTCAGGTTCGCCTGGGCGACGGTCAGCACGTCCGCGAAATCAAACACCACGACGCTAAAGGTGAGGTAATAGCCGTTGGCGTCGGGGGTGTAGCCCGCTTCCTCGAGCAGCCTCTTGGCTTCTTCCACGTTCCTTTCGGGAATCTTGGCGTTTTCGTTGAGCGCCCAGTCATACATCGGCGAGATGTAGTACTCGGCAAGCGCGCCGTTGCCCTTCAAGCCCACGTCCAGAATCTGCTGCCGGTTCAGGGCGAGGTTGAGCGCCTTGCGAAGCCGCACGTCCAGGAAGGGATTGTCTTCCTTCGCAAAGTTGAACGTGAAGTAATTGCGGTTGCAGAGCAGGTTGAAGCGGGAGGCGTAATTCGGGTCATTGTCATACAGTGTGAAGTCCGCTCCCGGGATGGCGCTATACATCAAGTCCACTTCGCCGTTTTTCCACATCTGGTACTCGGTTTCCGCGTCGGGGATGATCTGGAAAACGATCTTGTCCAGGTACGGCCCGTCGCGGAAATAATCCTCGTTGGCGGCAAGCTCGATGGAAACGCCGGTCTGCGCGCTGACGAACTTGAAGGGTCCCGTTCCGATGGGCGCCTGATTGGCGGGGTTCGTGGTCCAGTCGGTGCCCTCGTAAATATGCTTCGGTATGATCGAACCGCCAAACCACGCGAGGTTATAAAGCAGGGTCGTGTCCGGAACGGCGCTCTTGAAAACGACGGTGTGCTTATCGACGGCTTCGACGCTGGTCACATTCATGAGGCTCATGGAAAGGGTGCCCGCCTGTTCCTGGATGGTGTTCATGGTGAACACCACGTCCTCCGCCGTGAACTCTTCGCCGTCGTGCCATTTGACACTTTCGTGAAGGTGGAAGGCCAACTCGGTGTAATCGTCGTTATACTCCCAACTGTCCGCAAGGTCGGGAATGATGTTGTAGTCCACGTCCATCATCACGAGGTTGTTGAACAGCTGGTAGATCAGAATCCCTGCGGCCTCGTCCTGCGCCAGGCAGGGGTTGAGCAACGCCGGGTCGTTGGGGAGGACGGCGATCAGTGTACCGCCCTTTACGGGTTCCGCATTCGCGTTGCCGGGGCCTTTTCCGCCTGCCGGGGTGCCGCCGCATCCTGCGAGCAGCCCCAAAAGGAGTACACAGGTCAGCAAAACGCTCACTGTCTTTTTCATCATTTCTCCTCCTTCGGTGAATTGGGTTCTCATATGCTTTCAGCGCGGTGCGCGCTGATTTGCTCACTGGCTCTGTCCGCTCAAGCGCTCCAGGACACAAAGGCCGCATGCAAGCTGAATGCCCACCAGCTTTTTGATGGGGATGACCTGGTAGTCAAGCTGCTGTTCTAGGAATTCGGCTTCCTTTTTGAGGATGCCCTCGGTTTCTTCCTTGATTTTGGCGATGAAAGGATCGCCGTTTCGCGCAAGCTCGAACTCACAGCTTCGCACCATCAGGCCCCAGTTCAAAAGCTGGTAGAAGCGCGTCATCAGGATGTTGGAAAACGCCTCGGATTCCCGGCAGGGTTCCTTGAATCGCTCGTCCTGTTCGATGAAGGCTTTCTGGCTTTCGAGGTCGCCCCCCGCGATGCGCAGATACATGGAAAGCATTCCCGGGAACGGGTTGTCTTCAGAATACAGGGGTTTCATCGCCTCGACATACTTGCCCAACCGCTCCACATGGGAAAGGGTGATGTCGATCTTCTGAAGTACGGCGTCTTTTCGTGGGATATCCAAGGTTTTTTGGCTGTCCACCCGCTTGTCATAGAAATAGGGTAGCTCTGTGACGAGGATGGTGGCATCCGGCCCGGCGTAGGAGGCGCTGCATTCTCCGCCCATCATCAGATTCGCGGGGTTGCCCGGCGCGAACTTCTCGTAATAGTCATAAAGGTCGGAGGCCCGGGGCATTTTGAACACCGCGGGCGCAAAAGGCGCGGCGCAGGGGATTTCCGGCTCTCCGAGGTCCAGGGGAACGCCGCCTTTTGCCGTAGCGTCGTACATTTCGTCGTACACCTGCTGCCCCATATCCCGGCTTAAGTACCAAAACGCGCCGCCGAACCCGCCGTTGTGCAGCGAGTAGATGAAGGTCGGTTTCGTGTCGTCGATAAGCTTCATTAGTGCCCGGGTTTCCGGCAGGGGGTCGTTGAAGGAATACCCCTTGTACTCCATGGGAAAGGTCCACTCCACCTGCTCCTTGCCATCCGGCCGGAAGAAGTTGCGGGCGTAATTGTAAATCGTGAAGGGGCCTTTGAACCACCCTTCGTTCAGCACCGTCCCGTCCACGTCGGACACGGGAAGGATATAAAACGTGAAATCCAGTTGCTTTCTGTAGGCGTCGTCCTCCGCCAGCGCGCGGGCGAGGTAATGGCACATCATGGCGCCGATGGGCTCGTTGGGGTGGGGGCAGCCGTAAAGCAGGGCGTTTTTGCTTCCGGCGCCCACTTTTGCGCACAGCATCGGCCTGCCCTTGCGGCTGCGGCCGGCTTCAAAGACCTGCACCTTTTCGGGGTATTCTTCCGCCAGGTCAAAAAGAGCGCGGTTCAGCTCGTCTACCGTCAAAAATGCCGAATAGTCCGGGATGTTCGAAAGCATGCGTTCCCTGCTCATGGCGCCTTCTCCTTTTCGTCGTAGGGTTCCTGATTAAAACAGCTGAAACAGTGCCCGTTGCCGCAGTCAATCATCGACGGGTATTCCCGGTCGCAGCGCTCTGTTCGCATGTAGCACCGTGGGGCAAAATAGCAGCCCGGCCCCGTGCCGATGGGGGACGGGGGCTCCCCCTGGATCTCGATGATCTGACGCTTCTTGTCCGGGTCGATGGACGCCGAGTTGGAGATCAGCGCCCGGGTATACGGATGGATGGGGTTGTGCATCACGTCGTCCGTCTTTCCGAATTCCACGATGCGACCAAGATACATGACCGCCACCTTGTCG